>JASHUI010000126.1:0-16891 GCA_030040095.1 Streptosporangiaceae bacterium
ACGTAGCTCGCGAGCTGGGCCATGCCGGGGCTGTCATCGGCCAGGGCTGCCTGGGCGTGCGGCAGCAGCGCCGCGCACACCGGCCACGCCTCTGGCAGGGTCGTGTCGGCGGGGATCGCGGCCTCGACCAGGGCCGCTGCGGCCTGCTGCCACTGGCCAGACTGCTCAGCTGTCAGCTGGGCGAGGGTGACGGCCTGGACCAGGCGGTGCACCAGCACCGCCCCGTCCCCGGCCGGGGTGACCAGCGAGAACCGGCGCAGCGCCGCGATCGCGTCCCCGGCCGCGACCAGATCCCCCAGCAACGGCCCGACTGCGGCCGCGACAGCGGGGGCTAGCTCACCCGGGGCCTGCCCGCTGGCCAGCAGCAGGGCCACTGGGACCGGCTCGGGCGCCAGGCACGCCAGCAGCCGCAACAACCTCGCCGCGGCCGGGGCCTGATCCTCCAGCCGGGACAGCGCCAGCCCCAGCGTGGCCGCCACATCCGCCGGGTGCCCCGCCGCCTCGCCCCGGGCCAGCAGGTCCGCCCGCCGCCCGGCGAACAGCGACACATACCCGGCCAGGGTGATCGCGGCGGCCTGGATGTAGGCGGCGGCCTGCTCCAGCGCCAGCGGCAGCCCGCCCAGTCCCGCCGCCAGGTCCGCCGCGGCCCGATCGTCGGGGTCGCCGGTCCGGTTCACCAAGAACCCGGCCGCCACCCCGGTGCCGAGCACCGGGACCTCCACCGCCCACTCCCGCGGCCACGCCTCGCTCTGGCTGGTGATCAGCACCCGGCCATTCCCGGCCGGCGGCAGAAACCGCTGCACCGCCTGCTGGCCCGGGGCGTTGTCGAACACCAGCAGCCAGCCCGCCGCGAACGCGGCCAGCACCGCGTGCACCGACGCCACCGGATCGCGGGCATCGGCCACCTCCCGCGCGCCCAGCTGCGCCGCCAGCCGGGCAAACTCCGCCAAAAGCAGCGCCGGGTCCTCGGCCGGGAACTGCCACGCCAGGCCCACCTCGGCCAGGTGCCGGTGCGCGTACTCCACCGCCACACTCGTCTTCCCCGCACCCCCCAGCCCATGCAACGCCACCACCCGCGGCTCCGCCCCCCGGCTCCTGGTCAGGCGGGCATCCAGCCCGGCCAGCAACTCCTCCCGCCCGGCCAGCAGCACCGGCCGCAGCGCCAGCGACACCGGCAGCCCGGCCACCTCCTGACGCTGCTGCACTACCTGGCCGATCGCGGTCCCGAAGTGGCCGGCCACCACCGACCCGGGCCCGAAGGACCCCGACGGCCCGGGCCCGGCTAACCCCCCGCCGGGCCCAGCCGGGTAGGGCCCGGCGGCACCACATCCCCGTGGATCACCCCGGCCGCCACCCCGCCCTCCGACGCCGAGACGATCACATCGCGGCCAGCCGCCACCCCATGATCAAAGGCAGCCACAGACCCGGCCGGCAGCCGCGCCCCGATCTCCGCCACCACCGCCCGCAGCTCCGCCTCGACGCCCGGGTCCTCCTCCAGCAAGTCCGCCAGCCGCACCTGCCAGACCCGCGCCAGATCCGCCCGCGCCCGCTCCAGGTCCTGGCCACTGACCCCGCCCAGCTGCCGGCGGGTCTCCTCCAGCCGCTCTTCCGCCAGCCGCTCCTTCTTCGGATCGCCGCGGCCCAGCAGCCGCGCGAATCTGCGCCGGGCCGCCTCCCACGCATCCGTGGTCGCAGCGGCGACCACCGTGTTGCCCGCCAGCGCCGCCAGGGCTATCAGCGCCTCCAGCATCCCGCCCCCTCCCGCACGTCCCGACCTAACTCTGGCACGGCACAACCCGCCATACCACGCAGAACGGGACAGGCGAATATGCAGTACCTAGTTCACTCCGCACCCCGGTCCGCCCGCCCGGTCCAGTAGGCCAGGTTCTTCCGGGTGGCCAGGGTGGCCGGGTGCTCGGCGCCCTGGACCCGCTCGCGGACGGGCAGCAGCTCCACGACTACATCCCGGACTTCATCATCCGGTTGCGCAACGGCCACACCTGATCCTGGAGATCAAAGGGTACGACGAAAAGGAGGCGGTGAAGATCGCCGCTGCGCACCGTTGGGTCGATGCGGTGAACGCGGAGAGGAGCTTCGGGACGTGGTGCTACGAGGTGGCTCGCGACCCCAACGATGTGCCGAACATGATCACCGAGGCGGCCCGCCAGACCGCAGCGCCGGTGGCTGCGTCTGCGTAGCCCGGCGCACTGGACTCACCCCGTGCACAGCGGCGGCTCAAGGCACTTGGCCAGCTCGTCCAGCGACCGGCTGGCCAGCGCCCGGCCGCATAACCTGAGCAGTGTGCGCCATTCCTTATCGCTCAGCTCGCTGAGCCAGGCAAGGTCGCACTCGGCGACGATCATCGCGATGTCGGCCTTGGTGAGTTGCGGGATCGTGCGCCCGCGCTTGCGTGCTTCAGTTCGGGCCTGGACGGCAGCACCGGACGAGTTGGTGCGCCACTGCATGACGTCGGCGCTCACGCCGAACCGCGCTGCGCCCACCGCGTGCGGCAGGCCGATCCGGGCGCAAGCAAGCGCGGCAGCGCGCGGGACCAGGAGGGTGGCGGCGAGGAGGTTGGCCTCCTCCTCCTCCTCCTCCATCTCCTGATCCCACACGCGGCACCCACCGGGACCGATGGCCGGGCCGGGCTCGTGTTCGAGGAACATGTGGGCAAGCTCGTGGGCCAGTGAGTTCGCCTGGCTGCCATCGGAGTGCACCGGGTTGAAGATGATGAGCCGGTCGTCCCGCTGATCACCGTGCCTGCGGAGAACGAGCGGCGATCGGTGACGGCGCTGCAGCTCGCCCCCTGGCGGGGCACAGGGCCTCGACCGCTGCGGCAGGCAGCCGCAGCGGTGCGCCTTGACTTTTTCGTCTTGACATCTCCATGGGTTGACATCTCCATGGGCCCGCACGGAACGCCACACCGCAACATGCGGTGGAACCGGAGGATCAGCACCAGGACGGCCGTCCAGATCCACGTGATCCCACCGCAGCGCGCGAGCCTCTTCGGTCCGGCATCCCGTTAGGAGGCATAGCACGATGTATCCATACAGACGGGATTTTCTTGCCTGCTGGATCAATGACTTCGCCTGCTCCAGCGTCAGGGACCTCGACGGCCGCCCCGCAGTACCCGTTGGAACGCTCGCCAGCGAGGCGACGTTACGGCCGACAAGATCATTAGCCTCCGCCATGTGGATCGCCCGAACCAGCGCATTGCGGGCGATCTCAAGCGTCCGGGTCGACCGGTCAGCCGACAGCTCTGCCAGTGCCGACCTGACCTGGCGCGCGGTCAGGTCCCGAAGCTTGGCTGAGCCGATCAACGTCGTCAGCGGATCAAGCACCTCGCGATACGCCGACACGGTCTTCGCCGAGCGCCCGTCGAGGCTGCTAGCCAGCCAGTCCTCGACGGCCTGCCTCACCGTGTATGTAGCCGACGTGTTCGGCCCTTCGCGCAGCTCGTCATGCAACGCCTGGAGCTTTGTCTTCACGTCGGTCTTGCTCTGGCCGCTGACCTTGCGGCGGACCCGCTTGCCGTCGGGTGCGGAACCCAGCGAGATCACGCCGCGCCAGCGGCCAGCGCACGCCTTATGTAGCCGGGCGTCTAAGCAGGCCGTGCCGACCCGGTGATCGAAGTAGATCGAGTCGTCGCGGTGCCCGCGACGGGTGTCAGCCATGAGGGGACGTAATACAACTGGCTCCCACGTGAGTGCCAGGAAAGATCAACGACGCTGTGAACTGGTCGGGATGCCGGGATTTGAACCCGGGGCCTCCTGCTCCCAAAGCAGGCGCGCTGCCAAGCTGCGCCACATCCCGGCGGCCAGCCGTAGCTTACCTTGTCCCAGGCGGCTTCTCCTGTCCGCGCATCGTGTCCGGGCCTTGATTCCCGGCTGGTGTCCGGCCGGGAGCACGACGCCACCCTGCCGTGCCCGGTCGGGCGAGCGAAGACGGTACGCTACCGGCGTAGCAACCTCGCGCGGGCCCACGTCAGCGTCGTTGCTGCGCGGGCGTAGCTCAATGGCAGAGCCCCAGCCTTCCAAGCTGGTCATGAGGGTTCGATTCCCTTCGCCCGCTCTACCAGAACCCCCAGGTCAAGTCCGCCGGGGCCGGATGCCCGCTGCACGATGCCGCCGCCAGGCGCGGCTGGTGTTCCTGTCGGTCTCGTTCTCGAAAGATGGCTCCCCGATTAGCTCCCGAGCCGCCTCTGGCGATCGGACGAAGACGGAGAAAGGCCTCTGACCTGGTGCGCGTCTTGGAGGTCAGCTAGCGACAGCGAGGCGCCTGCCAGGCCATCGCCTCACGCCCAAGCCGGTCGAACAAAGCGGCCACCCAGTGCAGCCGGTCTCGTCATCGGTGCGAACCGTCAGCGAGGCTGTTCACTCCTGCCAGAACATCTTCTCGCATAATTCTCTGCGCCCTTTGAGGTTCTTCCAGTACGGGGCTGTGAGCGGACCGTTCAAAAGTGTAGAAACCTTTCAACGGCGCTTTCAGGGTCTCCACATAATCCTTGGCCACCTGGTAGTTGACGGTGTAGTCGTATACACCGTGGAAGAAATAGGCAGGAAGGGCAAGCTCCGCCACGCGGCCAGCGAGATCGGTAGCCAGCATCTCGCCCCACAAAGCGCTCGCGCCGGACGAAAGCTTGCCACGCCACAGCCCGATCTTCTCGCCCGCCGTGTAGTGCGGGCTCCGCAGCGATGGCCAGATGACGCCACGGAGCACCGAACTCATGTCATGTGTCGTGCCGACCCCGAGGCTATGCATGGCTTTGTCGCGCACCGCAAGGTACCGGTCGGGCGTCCCGGCCGTCATGGTTACCGGCGCGGCCTGGAGTTTTCGCACCATACGGTGGTTGCCGGTCTGCTTGAACCGCTCGAGCGCGTACTCGTAGAAAATCCTTTCGGACGTAAGCTGATCCACTATCTGAGCCACGCCGATATAGGCGTAGTACGGCTCCGGTGCCCGAGCCGCGGCCTGCAGTCCGATGAACGAGCCCCCCGAATGCGCCATGAGGTAAATCTTCTCTTTGCCGAAGCGGTTCCGCAGGTAGTCAGTCACCGCCAGCGTGTCGGCTATGAACTGCTCCAGCGTCATCGTTTCGGGTCGGATGCCACGACTGTAAGAAAGCCCGGCGCCGCGCTGTTCCCACCAGACCACTGTGAAGTCATTTTCAAGGCCCGTGGGGTACCGGTCGGTCAGAAAGTACTCCGGCAGGCCACCGTGCAGCAAGAGCAGCACCGGATGTGCTGCATCCTTGCTCTGGATGAACATCCCTTGCCGCACGCCATTGATGTCGGCAAAGGCCTTCTCCGAAATACTGCCGCGCAGCGGGCGGTCGTGTTCACCTGGAAGAGGCATGCGCGGCGGCTTCCCTCTGTGTCGTGTGGGCACGTCGCCGCCGGGCGCGGAGGTTTCTGGCATGGAGGTACCCGGCCAAGGCGATCAGCGGGACGTGGATGGCGGGCAGATTGTGGGCGAACCAGCGGGGCAGGTAGATATCGGTGACCGAGCCCTTTTCGGCGCCCAGCCGCCGGGCGACCTGGGTAAGCGGGCAGCGGAAGCCGTTCCCGGCGAAGACCAGACTCTCTGCGGCGACCACGGCCGCGGCGATGGCCGCTCGGCGGTCCGACCTCCGCACGAACCCGGCGTAGAGCACATACACCATGCACGCTTCGATGGAGAACCAGGCCAGCGTGTGGACAGCCTTCACCATCCGAAGCGCAGCCTCCGAGCCACGTGGCGGGTCTGCCCCGGCCGGGCGCGGCTGCACCGGCCTGCCGGGCGTCAGCTCAATCTGCGCCATCTCGTTCCTTCCGGCGTGGCTGGGACGCGGACCGAGGCTGATCTCTGGCTCGCGGCAATCCAGGCGATCCTCGACCGACTCGGATAGCCCCGGTCTGGCCAGTCCACGCCGCGGCGCGCCCATACGCCAGGGACTTAAGCCCCTGAGAGACGCCGTCTAGCCGACGTGCCCGTCGCGTGTGGATGCGGCTCCTTATGCCCGCCGGCTTATCCCGGTGACCACCCATGCCCGACCAAGGGCGCTGCAATACAGGGCCACAATGACGAGGACCAAGGCTCGTTGCAGCGCGGCGCTCCGGGTGTTCGCCAGGAGCGCCACGGCCAGGCCAAGCTGCACCGAGTAGGCCACAACCGAAAACGACGCGAAGGCGATATTCAGCGTTCTGGTTCGAGAGGCGCGGGAGAAATTTCCGGCCCGCTTTGCCCTCGGTATCAGCCGTCTGGTGGCCAGCAGGCCGACGGCTGCCATTGCCAGGCTCGATAGCCCGAAGACGACCGAGCCTCCGGTCAAGGCCACGATCGAGACGATGAAGATGTCCACCAGGGCGACAAACGCGCTCCCGGCCAGCACAGTTCGCAGTTCCCGGGTTGTGGGGTTCGCGTCATCCGCGTTGACGACCGATACGGCGACGACCAGCAACCCCAAGATCGCAGCGGACGCGCCCGCGCTTGTGATGAAGAAGCTCTCAAAGTGACCCACCGCAACGCACCCTATCGGGCATCGGCTGCGGGCCGCAGCCGTCCAAGCTGATCATGAGGGTTCCCATCGCCCGCCCCACCGCTCCAAGACTCCCCGCCCGCACGCCAGGTCGCGGAGCCTAGCCAAGGTGACGGCGGAGGAAGCGGACCTCGAGCCACAGCAGGTTCTCGTCGGTGGTTTCGTCGCTGACTCGGTGCGTGGCACCGGTCAGCGGCAGCACCTCGTGCGGCCGCCCGGCGGCCAGCAAGGCGGCGGACAGGCGCAATGTGTTCGCCGGGAACACGTTGTCGTCCGCCAGACCGTGAATCAGCAGCAGCGGGCGGGTCAGGTTCGGCGCCTCGTGCAGCAGTGACTTCGTCTCGTACCGCTCGGGGTAGCGGTCTGGGTGGCCGTAGAACCGTTCCCGCCAGTGGGTGTCGTACAGCCGCAGGTCGGCGGGTGCGGCCCCGGCCACCGCGGCGTGGAAGACGTCCGGGCGGCGCATCACTGCCAGCGCCGCGAGCGAACCGCCGAACGACCAGCCGCGGATGCCGACCCGGCCAAGGTCAAGCTCGGGGTGGCTGCGGGCGGCCTCGGTCAGCGCCGCGACCTGGTCCTCCAGCGCGGGTCCGAGCAGGTCGCCATACACCTCGCGCTCCCAGACCGGACCGCGTCCGGGGGTTCCGCGGCCGTCGGCGACGAGTACCGCGAAACCCTGCTCCGCGAACCACTGCGAGGTCAGCTGGAACCACCCTTGCATGGCGGCGACCTTCTGGCCGGCCGGCCCGCCGTACGGATCGAGCAGAACCGGCAGTTTCCCGGCCCCCGGCCGGTGCCAGGACGGCAGGAACAGCTCGGCCCGCAACTCCCGGGGCCCTAGCACCAGCGGGGTCGCGCGCACTTCCAGCACCGGCCGCTGGGCCAGGGACTCGATCGGCACGTCCGGCCGCCCCGGGCGCTCCACCGTGACCCGGCTGCCTGGCCGGTCCGGGGTGCATGCGGTGTGGACCAGCGTGCCGCCGCCCCGCACCCCCGAGTGGACGCCGGGTTCGGCGGTGAGCTTGCGGGCGCCGTCGCCGGAGTAGCTCCACAGGTCGGCTCGGGTCGGGTCGGCGGACGCGGTGAACAGCACCCCGTCGCGGTCCACACCGAGCACCTCCAGCAACTGGAGGCCCGGCGGGGTGACGGTCTGGCCGCCGACCGTCAGGTGCCGGGTCTCGCCCAGGTCGGCGTGTCCGATCAGGGCCCCGTCACCGGCACGCGCGGGCAGCCCGCGAACCAGCTGAACCCAGCACTTGTCGCGCTGCTCGGCCAGGACCCGGGTCGTGCCGTCGGCCGGGTCGATGCCGAGCACCCGCACGGTGCGCTGGTCGCGGGACTGCACGGCGGCGAAGGGGCCGTGATCGTCCCAGCCGGCGGCGGGCACGTACTCGAAGGCCTCGATGTCCCACCGCACCTGGGTCCGCGCGCCATCGAGCCCGATGATCCACAACGTGACCTCGGCGTTGGCGGTCCCCGCCACCGGATAGCGCACCGCCCGCGGCGGCTGCGCGGGCTCGGCCGGGTCCGAGATGTACCAGCGCTCGACCGCGGCGGTGTCGACCCGTGCCACCAGCAGCCGGGTTCCATCCGGTGCCCACCAGTAGCCGCGGTGGCGGCCCATGGACTCGGAGGCGGCGTGCTCGGCGAGGCCGAAGCTCACATCCGGTCCGTTGGGTTCGGCGACTGCGCGGTCCGCCGACCCGTCCGCCTCGGCGACCCGCAGCGCGCCGCCGCAGACATAGCCGATCCGCTGTCCCGTCGGATCGGGCCGCGGGTCCACCACCGCCGCCGCCGTGGTCAGCCGCCGCGAGAGCCCGCTGGCGACCTGCACCGTCCACAGGTCGCCCGACAACGCGAAGGCCGCCAGGCCGGCGGCCTCGTCGGCGGCGTAGGAGACGATGCCGGAGCCCTCATCGCCGGCCCGCTCCCGCCGGGTCCGTTCCGCCTCGGGCAGGCGTTCGACGGCCTCGCCCGTCAGGCCGTCCGGGTCGGCGAGCAGCCGCTCCCGGCCATCGCGAGCGTCAAGCGCCCACAAACAGGTGACCGGGTCATCCCCCGCCCGGCTGCGGAGGAACAGCACGGTGCTCCCGTCCGCGGCGATGGTGAACCGGCCCGGTACCCCGAGGCGGAAGCGGCGGGTCCGGGCGAGCTGGCGGGGAAGCGACGACGAGGGCATGCCCACACCGTGCCACACGGCGAGTATCAAGTGCTGCGACGATCCGCACAGCAGGAGTCCCTGCTCCCCCGGCGGTGCGCCGTGCTGCCGGGTGATGGGTGCGGCGTTGCTGTAGCTAGATGAGCACCGGGCTCGCATTCATCCCGGTCGGCTGCCCCGCGCCCGCCCGCTCAGCGAGCGCGGTGGCGCGCCCTTTAAAGTGGCCCGAAGTCTGTCGAAGGCCCCGGCGCGGCACCGGCTCCGGCAAGCGCCTGCCAGATTTCCGGCATGCGCCCATTCTTGCTGATCGCAACCTGGGTCTTCTGGACGCCGTTCTGTGTCGTGATGACTATCCAGTCGCGTATAATTGCCCGGGACGGCGCCTGGCTGAACGCAATCGATGATTCAGATCCTCTGAATACATACTCCATGCCAAAGAATGTGACCATAAAGGCGTCGGTTCCGACGACCAGGCGCTTCGGGCCCTTGATCACGATCCACTGGCCGCGGGTACTCCGTCCAAACCCGCCCGTTCGAAGAACTTTGGCATAGTGAAGGGAAGTTGAAAAGCACGCCCGCGCTTCTATCTCGCCGCGCAGCGGAGCGTTGCGGGCGTGCTCACGGGCTTGCCGGATGAATAGAAACACGAGGAACGAGGTGATCGCCAGTGCCCAGAGCACCGGGAGCACTTTCACGCTCGGCCTCCTGGTCTGGACGGATTGATCTATGCCGGGCGGAGAGAAGAACGGCTTCAACAGTAGCCGGCAACGTGGTCGCGGGCTCGCCACCGACGGGGCGCTCACGACCGTCCTCGCCCCTCGCCAGACCCCAGACCCCGTGCCGCGCCGCGTCGTTCTCACTCCTTCGGGGTGACGTCGCCGGCGCCGTTGACGGGCACGATGAGGCAAGGTCCTGAAGAAGGCTCGCGCGGGCGGGAGACACAGGAGAAAGAGGAGATCGTCAATGAATGCAGGATCGGCGGCGGCAAACGTGGTCCTCGTGCACGGCGGTTTCGCAGACGGGTCCGGCTGGCGGGGGGTCTACGACCTGCTCGCGCAGGACGGCTACCACGTCGCCGTGGTGCAAAACCCGACCCTCTCGCTGCAGGGCGACACGGCCGCGGCCCGGCTGATCATCGGCGCGCAAGACGGCCCGGTCGTGCTGGTCGGCCACTCCTACGGCGGCGCGGTCATCAGCGAAGCGGGCGCCGACCCGAACGTGGCGGCCCTGGTCTACATCTGCGCGTTCGCGCCAGACGCGGGCGAGTCGGTCAACGCGCTCCTTGCTGGCTTCCCGAAGGACGCGCCGCAGCCGCCGATCCTGCCGCCCAAGGACGGGTTCTTGTTCTTGGACCGCGACAAATTCCACGCCGCGTTCGCCGGCGATCTGCCCGACGACGTGGCCGCGTTCATGGCCGACTCGCAGGTCCCCTGGGGCGTGGACGCCCTCGGCGGGCAAGTCAGCGAGCCCGCGTGGCGGACCAAGCCAAGCTGGTACCTGGTCACCACCGAAGACAAGATGATCCCCCCGGCAGCCCAGCGCAGCATGTCCGGGCGGGCCGGCTCGACCACGGTCGAGGTGGCCGCCAGTCACTCCGTCTACGTGTCCCAGCCAGCCGCGGTGGCCGCCTGCATCAAACAGGCCGCGTCCGCGGCGACCGCGCGACAGTAGCCGCGGCGGCCTGTCGATAGGCCGCTCCCGGGTGCCTGCACGGCGGGCGCTCGCTACGATGGCGCGCGTGTCGCTCAAACAGCAGACGGCCAGAGCTTTACGCGCCGTCGCGTGGCGCATCGAGCGCCCTTCGAGAAGCCTGCGACGGCACGCTGCGCCGTCGCAGGACACCGCCGCGGCCGCGCCCGCCGACTCGGCACCTGGGTCCCGCACGGCCTCGTGGTTCTTCGAGCAATTCCCGCGGTTCTACACGACGAGCAGCACCGGCCTGACCACGGCGCGGCTGAACCTGCGGTACGAGGCGATAATCGGCGAGAACCGCGACCTCTTCGAGGGCGCGTCAGTTCTCGACCTCGCCAGTCACGACGGCCGCTGGTCGCTGGCGGCGCTCGCGAACGGAGCACGGTCGGTGACCGGCGTCGAGGCCCGGCCGGAGCTGGTGAAGGCCGCGACCGAGAACCTGGCGGAGTACGGCTACGGCGCGGACCGCGTCAGCTTCGTCGCCGGCGACGTGCACGAGGTGCTCGCCACGCAGGACCTCGAAGCCGACGTCGTGCTGTGCCTGGGGTTCCTGTACCACACGCTGCGCTACAACGAGCTGCTGGACGGTATCCGCCGGACCGGCGCCCGGTACCTGATCGTCGACACGTTCAGCCCGTACATGATGGGGCCGGTGCCGAACGTCAACGTCACGACCGAGGATGCCGACGAGGAGGGCAAGGCCGCGGCCGACGCCTACACCCACGGCCCGTCGGTCCTGGTCGGCCTCCCGAACCTCGCGGCGATCCGGATCATGCTGGGCGCGTACGGCTACCGGGTCGAGCGGCTTTCGGACTGGGCCGGCCTGCTGCGCGACAACCCGGGAACCGACGACTGCGGCGACTACGCGAACGGGAAGCGGATCACGGCCCGCTGCGCCGCCCAGGCGTGACCGCTTACCAGGACCCGGCGGCCCGGCGCATCGGCCCCTGCGCCAGCTCGGGGTGGTCGTACTCGTCGTGCCAGTTCCACCAGTCGTACGGCGCGGTCTGCGGATAGCCCTCGGGCGAGTCCTCCCACTCCTCCTGGCGCCCGAGCGCGCTCATGTCGAGGTAGCTCCAGGTGCTCCCCAGCGCCTCGTCGCCGCGGTTGTTGACGAAGTAGGTGCGGTACACCTGGTCGCCGTCGCGGATGAACGCGTTCGTGCCGTGCCACTGGTCCACGCCGAAGTCGGCGTCGAATTCGTCGGTGATGGTGTACCAGGGCATCGTCCAGCCCATCCGCTTCTTCAGCCGCGCGATCTCGGCCTGCGGCGCGCGCGAGGCATAACCGAAGGTGGTGTCACGGGCGTTCAGGTGGGCGAGGTGCGCCACCTGGTCGGCCATCATGGAGCAGCCGTGGCACGCGTGGTCGGGCCAGCCGATCACTCCGGGCTCGAAGAACGCACGGTAGATGATCAGCTGGCGGCGGTCCTCGAACAGGTCGAGCAGGCTCACCGTGCCCTCTGGGCCGTCGAACTCATAGGCCTTGCGCACCGCCAGCCACGGCATCCGCCGGCGCTCCGCCGCCAGCGCGTCCCTGGCCCTGGTCAGCTCCTTCTCCTTCACCAGCAGTTGCTGGCGCGCCGCCTCCCACTCCTGCGGCGTGACGATCGCGGGAGTCTTCATCGTGGTTTCCGCCCTTCCGTTCAGGTCCACGCTCGCGTTCGCCGAGCGCTGTCGTCACGTGCTGTGGCCCGCGCTCCGGTCAAGGTGATCGCTCAGCGCGCCGAGCGGGCCGTCCCAGTCGCGGGCCAGCGCGGCCAGGAACTGCTGCGCCACCTGCATGGGAGCGGAGCGCAGCCGGTACCGAACCCGGCGCCGCTCGCCCGGCTCGGCCGTCACCAGGCCGGCCTCGGCGAGCAGCGCCAGGTGCTTGGCGATCGCCTGCCGTGTGATCGGCAGCCGGCCCGCCAGGTCCGTCGCCGTGGCCGGGCCTCCCGCGGCCAGCGCGGCCAGGATGGCCCGCCGGGTCGGGTCGGCCAGGGCACCGAAGACCTGTTCGGCGATCACCTCGATGTCAGGCCGCATCGAGGTAGCCGACCAGCTCACCCAGTTCCTTTGCCCAGCCCTCGGTGTTGCCGTCGAACGCCTTGCGGTACACGTCCTCCGGAAGCTGGGCGAACCCGGACTCCACCACCGTCAGCCGTGTGCCGGAACCAACCGGTTCGAGTGTGAACTCGACATAGGTACGGCGCGGATCGTCTTGCGGCAGTCCGTAGATGTGCCAGGTGAACCCGAACACCGCCGGCTCCTCGACCCGTTCTACCCGCATGTCGGCCGTGAACTCTTCGTTCCCCCACGTCATCTGGGCCGCGCCCCCCGGGCGCAGGTCGATCGTGACCTCGTCGCCGAACCAGGCGCCCAGACCCTCGGCCGTGGTCAGCGCCGCCCACACCCTGGCCGGCGGGTGGGCGATCTGCACGGTCCGCTCGATGCGATCGGGAAAACCCATGGGATCCTCCATTGAGTAGCAACTGAATGGTTGCTACTCAATATATGGCAACCACTCGGTTGCGTCAATCCTGGCCGCGGCCCGGCGCGCGCGGGATCCAGCGCGGCACGGTGCGCCGGTACTCGAGGTAGGACTGACCGAACCTGCGGCCCAGCCTCCGCTCCTCATAACCGGTGACGAGCAGGTGGAAGGACACCGCCATCGCGCCCGCGTAGGCCAGCACCGGCAGCGACCACCACAGCCACGCCTCCCCGAGCACCACCAGGAGCGCGGAGATGTAGATCGGGTTGCGCACCCAGCGGTAGGGTCCGGTCGCGACCACGCGCGTCGGCGCGTCCCACAGGCCCGGCGTGCCGCCGCCCACCGCGGCGAAATTCCAGACGCACCAGGCGTACAGCGCCGCCCCGGCCGCGATCACCCCGGCCGCCTCCCACGCGACCACCGCGGGCGGGTGCCCGCCCCGTGACACGATCGCCCATGGCGCCCAGACCCCGCCCAGTCCCGGCACCACGATCGTGAATACGAGATTGCGGACGACGAGACTGAGCGTTCGGGCCATCACCGCCCCTTCCGCTGGCGCATACGTCACCCGCCCCGGGTGATGGCCACGTCCGAAAAGGCGGTGATGACAGCACAATGGTCATATCACCTTCGCCCGAGGGCCGCCCGAGGACCGCTCCGCCCAGGGAGGACGCCCTGACCGAGGACCTTCAGTGACGGGCCGGGCCGCCGGTCAGCACCTCGACGCCGGCGCCGAGATCGTCGAGCCGGCAGCACTCGTTGTCCTCGGCGTACCGCCGGCCCTGGACGTTCAGCATGTCCACGCGCGGGGCGCCGACCGGGAACGGCCCCCAGTGCCAGGTGCCCCGGTGCAGCACGAGCGCATCGAGCGGCTGGAGCAGGAAGGCGCGCAGCTTCCGCGAATCCTCCGCGGAGCCGAAGGTGGCGCCGGCCGCCGCCACCACGACCACCGCCGGGCAGTTCAGCACCATCAGTGCCTGCGTGTGGGTGCGGTGCCGGAACAGCATCTCGCAGCCAAGCCCGCCGGGAGTGTGCGGCACCTCGTCGGCGTCATGACCGATCAGGTTGAGGTGAGCGTCACCCCATTCGAAGAACAGCGTCGAGGCGCCGTCCCGGGCGTCGGTGTCGGGAAGAGGCACCCAGCCATACGGTTCCCAGCGCGCCGCATCGAACCGCTCGGCCACAATAGTGCGAGCAAAACCTGGCACGACAGACTCCCTTTTCCCGCGGCATCTCTAATCCAATTCTACCGAACGCAGTTCAGGTGTCCATGAGCAGTAAAGGAGATCCGGATGGACGTCCGCAACATCTCAGCCGTGCGGCCAGTGGTCGAGCATAATGGCACGACTCCGGTCTGGTACCTCATGCCCCCGGGCAGCATGCGTGAATTTACCGCCGGGGGTTCCCTGGAGCTGGTCAACGAGTTCGAGATAACCGGCGGCGGAGCCGTGGACCCGCACACCCACCCGACCCACGAGTTCTATTACGTCCTCTATGGCCAGGGTCAGATGATTATCGGCGACGAGCGGCGGGAAATCAGGCAGGGCGACCTTGTCTACATTCCTCCGAACGAGGTTCACAGCCTCATCGCCGGAAGTGAGAACGCGCCGATCCGGTGCTTCTGCTTCGCGATCGCCTGCCCCGGAGCGGGCGAGATCAATTACACCACGCACTAGCGGGCCCGGCCGGAGCCGGGAAGAACGGCCGCGCCGCACGGTCCCCCGGGCCGCCGGGCAGGCCGTCGCCCCCGCGTTCCCGCGACGGGCGAGGACGGTGCCCCCGGCCGAGCCAGGGTAAGTTCAGCCTGTGACGCCGGTGTCGCAGCGGCGGACGGTACGTACGGCCAGTCAACTGCGCAGGAGAGATCGTGAGCGCTATCCCCCCGCCGCTGTTCAGCTTCGCGCTCGGGCCCGGGGAGGCACTGGTGCCGCGCACCCCGTCGCTGGCCGAGGCCTACAACGACCTGCTGATCGCCAACCGTGACCGGCTGGCCCGGTGGGAGCCGTGGGCGCTCGCGCCGCCGGTGCTGGCGGAAACCCGCTCGTTTCTCGAGGCCGGCATGCGGAACTGGCTGGCGGGCGCCGAACTGCCGGCGGCGATCGCGGTCCGCACCGACGACCAGTGGCACCTGGCCGGGGCGATCAGCCTGCACATCAACCGGTACTCCCGCAGCGCGGAGATCGGCTACTGGATCGACGGCGGCCACGAGGGTCGCGGGCTGGCCTCCCGGGCCGTCGCCGCGGTGCTCGACCACGCGTTCAGCTCGCTCGACGTCGACCGCGTGGCCCTGCACACCGATCCGGCCAATGAGCGGAGCCGGGCGCTGGCCCGGCGCCTGGGGTTCGTCGAGGAGGGGCTGCTGCGGCAGGGCCTGGCGTTCCCCGATGAGCGCCGGGACGAGGCGGTCTACGGCCTGCTGGCCAGCGAGTGGAGACGGCGCTCGCCCTGAGGCGGCCCGGCCGCGGCCCTCGCCGATCAGCGGGAAGCTGCTCAGCGCGATGCCCCCGAGGATGGCGGCGCCGCCGGCGACCTGCGCCGGCCCGGCCGGGTTGCCGAACAAGACCACGCCTGCCACCGCGCCGACCAGCGGCTCGATGTTGACGAAGGCGCCGGCCACCTCGGCGGACACCCGGGTCTGCCCGTAGGCGAACAGGGTGAACGGCAGCAGGGTGCCGCCCGCCGTGAGCGCGCCGACGACCAGCAGCGCGCCGGCGGAGTGCGGCGCGGACGGCACGCCCTCGGTGGCGGCCGAGAAGATCAGGGCCGCGAGCGCGGCGCCCAGGAACTGCACCGCGGTGACCGAGACCGGGTCGCGGCCGCGCAACGTGCGAGCCTGGGACACGGTGAACGTGGACGACAGCAGCAGCGACACCAGCACCAGGCCGTCGCCGCCGACCGTGGCGCCGCCGCCGTGGCCGCCGGTGACCAGGGCGACGCCGGCCAGCGATACCGCGAACCCGACCCAGGCCACCGGGCGGGCCACGGTGCGGTGCCAGACCGCCGCGATGACCGCGACCAGCACCGGCACGGCGCCGATCAGCAGCGCGGCCTGAGTAACGCTGGTCCGTGAGATGCCGGCGTTCTGCACCAGGACCGACCCGCCGTAGCCGACCGCGCCCGAGACCAGCACCCGCGGGGTGCAGGCGGCGCGCAGCTCGCGACGGGAGGCGACGGCGAGCATGATCACGGCGGCCACGCCGAAGCGCACGGCGGTGAGCCAGCCCGGCGCGAGCCACTCCAGGGCCAGCTTGGACAGGGGAACGGTGGTGCCCCACAGCAGCCCCGCGGCGGTGAGGGCTGCGACGGCGGTGTTGCGGTAGGTGCTCATGTCGCCAGGATCGGTGCTGGCGGGCCAGAATTTGACGCTCTGGATCGATGGCCAAATAATATTTGGTGATATGGCCGTGGAACTTGATGATGTTGACAGAAGACTGCTCACCGCGCTGCAGCAGGACGCGGACCGCACGAACCTGGAGCTGGCCCGCGTGGCCGGCCTGTCGCCCGCCGCGACGCTGCACCGAGTCCGCCGGCTGAAGGAGTCGGGGGTCATCCGCATCATCAGCGCCCAGCTCGACCCGGAGGCGGCGGGGTTCCCGCTCAAGCTGTTCGTGACCGCCAACCTGGCCCGGCACGATCCGCGCTCGACCCTCATGTTCGAGGACCTGATCCGGGCGATGCCCGAGATCGTCGGGGCGGACAACGTGGCCGGAGAGATGGACTACCTGCTCACGGTGGTGGCCCGCGACGTGGCCGACCTGCAGAGGGTGCTGGCCACCCTGGCCACCAGGGGCGGCCGCATGGTGACCTACCTGCGGCTTGCCGAGCTCAAGCCGCCGTCCCGGCTGCCGCTGGACACAACCGAGCCGGTCCCTGCCGCCGCGCCCCGGCGGGGCCGGGCCGCCGCAGGCTGACCGCGCCGGCCGGTCACAGGTCGAGCACGACGTCGCCGCGCGGCTGAGAGCAGCAGATCAGCGCGCTGCCGTCGGCGGGATCGTCCACCGGATCGGGATCGTAGCCGACCTCCCCGGCCATCAGGGCGGTCTCGCAGGTGT
>JASHUI010000127.1:0-5163 GCA_030040095.1 Streptosporangiaceae bacterium
ACTGGATGCGCGGGCCGCGCACCAGCGGGCCGTGGCGGCGCGCCGAGCAGGACGGCCTGATCGGCGGCGTGGCCGCGGGCCTGGCCGGGCGGATGGGCGTGGACGTCACCGTGATACGGGTGGGCCTGGTGCTGGCCACGCTGGTCACCGTCGGCTACGCCGCGGTGGGCTACGTGCTGGCCTGGCTGCTGCTGCCCGCCACGGGCAGCGACGCCAGCATCGCCAGCAAGGCCAGGTCCGACCGGCGTGGCGTCGCCCTCGCCGCGGCGCTGGGCTCGCTGCTCATCGTCCTGCTGCTGATCGGGTCCGATTTGGGCGCCCCGCTGCTCAGCGCCGTGGAGTGGCCGCTGGCCATCTGCGCCGCCGGCCTGGTGCTGATCTGGCGGAACGGCACCGCCGAGGAAAAGGCGACCATGCGGCACCTGGCCGAGCCGCTGGTCGGCCTGACCGGCGGCCGCCCGCCTCGGCTGGTGTGGCGCCTGGCCGTCGCCTTCGTGCTGTTCGTCGTCGGCACGGGCATGCTGGTCTCCGGCCACGAGAGCATCAGGATGCTGCGCCCGCTCGGCGGCGCGGTGCTGGTGCTGGCCGGGATCGCGGTCGTGCTCGGCCCCTGGTGGCTGGGCATAGCGCGGGACCTGGTCGCCGAGCGCCGGGCCCGGATCCGGGCCGAGGAACGCGCGGACATGGCCGCCCGGGTGCACGACTCGGTGCTGCAGACGCTGGCGATGATCCAGCGCCGGGCCGACCAGCCGCAGCAGGTCGTCCAGCTGGCCCGGGCCCAGGAGCGCGAGCTGCGGTCCTGGCTGTTCGACGGCCACGCCCCGGGGTCGATGGACACCGAGATGACGCTCTCGGCCGGCGTGCGGCAGATCCAGCAGGAGGTGGAGGCCCAGCACGGGATGACCGTCGAGGCGGTCACCGTGGGCGACTGCGAGCTCGACGACGACCTCGCGGCCCTGCTGGAGGCCGCGCGGGAGGCGACGGTCAACGCCGCGAAATGGTCCGGCGCCGACGTGGTCTCACTGTTCGCCGAGGTCGAGCCCGGCGAGGTGTCGCTGTTCGTGCGGGACCGGGGCAGGGGCTTCGACCCGGACGCGGTGCCCGCCGACCGGAAGGGTCTGGCCGAGTCGATCCACGCCCGAATCACCCGCCGGGGCGGCGAGGCGAGCATCCGCAGCGCCGTGGGCCAGGGCACCGAGGTATCGCTGGTCATGCCCCGCTCCGCGGGGAACCGGCAGGCGAGCCACAAGTGACCGGGCGCAACGGGCACGTCCCGACCGTGGTGATCGTCGACGATCACGGCCTGTTCCGCTCCGGCGTGCGGTCCGAGCTCGGCGACCGGGTCGAGGTGGTGGGCGAGGCCGACGACGTGCAGCCCGCGATCGAGCTGATCGCCCGGCGCCTCCCCGACGTCGTACTGCTCGACGTGCACCTGCCCGGAGGCGGCGGGCAGCTCGTGATCAGCGCGCTGAAGGCCGAGCACCCGGAGGTGCGGTTCCTCGCCCTGTCCGCCTCGGACGCTCCCGAGGACGTGATCGCGGTGATCCGGGCGGGCGCCCGCGGCTACGTGACGAAGACCATCTCCGGCACCGACCTGGTCGACGCGGTGCACCGGGTCGCGGCCGGCGACGCGGTGTTCTCGCCCCGGCTGGCCGGGTTCGTCCTGGACGCGTTCGCCTCGATCCCGCAGGCGGACGAGGGGCGCCCGTCGTTCGATCCCGAGCTCGACCAGCTCACCACCCGGGAGCGGGAGGTGCTGCGGCTGATCGCCCGGGGCTACACCTACAAGGAGATCGCCAGGGAGTTCACGATCTCGGCCCGGACCGTCGAGACCCACGTCTCCTCGGTGCTGCGCAAGCTGCAGCTCTCCACCAGGCACCAGCTGACCCGCTGGGCCGCCGAGCGGCGGCTGATTTAGGGTCGCTCGGCTCCGTCCGTCGCGCCCTGCCCGGCGGGTAACGGCGCGTTCAAGAGCGATCCGACCGATCTCGCTCCGGGCGGTACCGCCGGGCGTCGCGGGGGTCAGGGACGGGTGCCGAACGCGGGGCGGCCGGGGCTGGACGGCAGCGTGGCGTAGGCGTCGCGGACCCAGTCGCACAGCAGCGGCCTGGTGTCGCGGGGGTCGATGATCTCCTCCACCCCGAACCGCTCCGCGGTGCGCAGCGGGCTGCGCACCGCCTCGAGCCGGGCCCGGATCTCCGCCAGCAGCGCGGCCGGGTCCTCGGCTTGTTCCAGCTCGGCCCGGTACGCGGCCTCGATCCCGCCCTCGACCGGCAGCGAACCCCAGTCGGCCGAGGGCCAGGCCCAGCGGCGGATCAGCCGGTGCCGGTTGGTCAGGCCCGCCCCGCCGACGCCGAACACGCGGCGGACGATGATCTCGGCTCCGGGCACGCTGGCCTGGTACACCGCGCTGATCGCCCGCACCCCGTGCCGGATCGTGGCGCGCTGCTCGGCGCGGGTCCCGATGAGCAGCCCGGGCTGGTCGGTGAGGGTCACGATCGGCAGGTGGAACGTGGAGCACAGGTCGGCCAGCCGGGTCACCGCCTCCGCGCCCTCGACGGTGAGACAGCCCCCGGCCACGTACGGGTCGCCGGCCACCACCCCCACCGGGTGGCCGTCCAGGCGGGCCAGCGCGGTGACCACCGAGCCGCCATAGCGCTGCGCCTCCATCACCGAGCCGGCGTCGAACACCGCCGAAAGGATGTCCCGGATCCGGTAGGGCTGGCGCCGGTCCCGCGGCACCGCGGACAGCAGCCGCTCCTCGCGCCGCCCGGCCGGGTCGTCGCAGCCGGTGACCGGCGGCAGCCGGTACACGCTCGGCGGCAAGTACGAAAGGAAGCGCTTGATCAGGGCGAACGCCTCCGGCTCCGACCCCGCGATCAGGTCGACGGCGGCGTTGCGGCCGTGCACGCGCGAGCCGCCGAGTTGCTCTTTGTCCACGTCCTCTCCGGCACCGCCCCGCACCACCGGCGGCCCGGCCACGAACAGCTGCGCCGTGCCCTGCACCAGCACCGACAGGTGAGCCACGCACAGCCGGGCGGCGCCGAGCCCGGCCACCGGGCCCAGGCCCGCCGCGACCACTGGCACCGTCGAGAGGTTGTCGACCACGTAGTCCCAGCCCGGGTTGACCGGCACGTAGGTCCGGCCCATCTGCTCCAGCATCTTCACGCTGCCGCCACCGCCGGTGCCCTCGATCAGCCGGACCAGCGGCAGCCTCAGCTCGTTCGCGAGCTGCTCGGCATAGATCTGCTTCCCGGCGATCGCGGCATCGGCGGCCCCGCCGCGGACCGTGAAGTCGTCGCCGCCCACCACGACCTTCCGGCCGTCGATGCGGCCCGTCCCGGTGACGAAGTTGGCCGGGGTGAAGCTGGCCAGGCCGCCCCCGTCGTCGTAGACGGCGGTTCCGGCCAGCGACCCGATCTCCTGGAACGAGCCCTCGTCGAGCAGCGCCGCCAGCCGCTCGCGCACCGTGAGCCGGCCGGCGTCATGCTGCCGCCGGATCTTGCCGGGCCCGCCCATCTGCTCCGCGAGTTCCCGCCGCCGGCGCAGGACGTCCAGTTCTGGTTGCCACGTCATGCAGCAGAAGCTAGTCGGGCGGGAGCGGGCCTCACCATCGATGCCGCCGGCGTTCCGGCGTGACCAGCGACGGCCCGGCCGGCCGGGCCTGCACGCTCGCCGCCGCCAGGTCCCACCCGCCGATCTGGCCGGCCGCCCCGCGGAACACGTCCCAGGCCGCGGCGACCGCGTCGGCCACGTCCGCGGCCTGCACGGTCACGGTCACCCGGACGCGCACGTAGTCCTGGCCCTGCCGGGTCTCCGAGTCGATCTGGGCGTCCAGGACGGGCGGGTCCACCTGCGCGGCCAGCCGCTCCTCGAACCCGCCCGCGGCCGCGTTCCAGGCCCGCCAGCCGCTGGCCCTCGGCACGTCCACCCAGACCACGTATTGCCTCGAGCCTCGCACGGTCCCCCCGTCGGCCAGCATGCCCCTAGCCCGGTCATCCCCGTCCGCCGAACCGGCAACCCAGCCGCGGGCGACGCCGAGGCGGCCCGCCTAGAGCTCGCGCCGCCCCAGGCGCCGGACCGCCACGACGACCAGGAGCACCGCGGCCGCGGCGGCCACGATGACCGCGTGCCATATGTCGCCGGCCGAGTCAGGGCTGATCAGGTCGGGCAGGCTGGCCGAGAGCCGGGTGGGCAGCCAGGAGGAGATCACGCTCACGCTGCCCAGCAGGGCCAGCGCGAGCAGCACGGCGATCGCCGATCCGGCCGCGGCCCCGGCGCTGCGCACCACGCTGGCGAACGCGGCCACCAGGCTGGTGACGAAGCAGAACCACACCGCCTCGAGCGCGAACCCGCCGGCCAGGCCGGCGGCGGGCACCGGGCCGAGCAGGACCGAGGTCTCGTACCACGCGGCCAGCGTGCCGGCCGCCAGGGCCGCGACGGCCAGCGCGGTCATCACCAGGTAGCGGGGGAGAACGAGGCGGACCGGCTGGCGCAGCCGGGTGCGGTAGAACGCGGCCAGGGCCGGCCGGGCGTCGAAGACGAGGCTGGCCGCGGCGACGATGGCCACCACCAGCGTGCCCAGCTCGGCCAGGGACCCGGCGACGCCGGTGATCCCGTCGAGCGCCGTCTGCCGGGGCAGGACGACGTGCACGCCGTTGTCGCGGGGGCCGCCGCTGACCAGTTCGGGCAGGTAGTAGGTGAGGACAGGGTCGCCGAGCCCGACAATGACGAAGGCCGCGAGGAGAACGATCAGCCGCCGGGTCCGCCAGGCCCGCACCAGCTCCAGCCGCCACGGTCCCATCAGCGCCCCGCCATGGCCCGCGACGGGCCGGTGTCGGTCAGGTCGAAGAAGATGTCCTGCAGGCTCGGGCCGGCCCGGCCGACCTCGACGAGGCGGGCGCCGCAGCGGGCCAGGACCTCGGGCAGGCGGCTCTCCGCCTCGTCCTGGTCGGCCACGTCGATCCGCAGTTCGCCGGGGCTCACCTGGGCGGCCGAGCGGACCCAGGGCGCGGCCGAGAGCGCGGTCAGCAGCGGCCCGGCCGGCGGGCGCACCACCACCCGCAGGGCCGGTGACGCCCGGGCCAGCAGCTCTGCGACGCCGCCCTGGTAGACCAGCCGGCCCTGGGCCATCACCCCGATCCGGCCGCAGATCCGCTCGAC
>JASHUI010000128.1:0-5689 GCA_030040095.1 Streptosporangiaceae bacterium
GCCGGAGGCCCGGTGAGCGCCTCGCCGGAGGCCATCGCGGTCGCCGCGATCCTGGTCGTGGTCATCGCCGCGTACGCGCTGTTCGGCGGGGCGGACTTCGGCGGCGGGATCTGGGACCTGCTGGCGGGGGGCACCGAGCGCGGCGCGGGCCCCCGCGAGCTCATCGACGAGTCCATCACGCCGGTCTGGGAAGCCAACCACGTGTGGCTCGTCTTCATCCTGGTGCTGCTGTGGACCGCGTTCCCGCCCGCGTTCGCCGCCATCATGACCGCGCTGTTCGTCCCGCTCAGCCTGTCCTTGCTGGGCATCGTCCTGCGCGGCGTCGGGTTCGCCTTCCGGCACACCGCGCAGCGGCTGCAGATGCGGCGGCTCACCGGCGCGGTGTTCGCCGCCGCCTCGCTGATCACACCGTTCTTCATGGGCACGATCATCGGGGCCGTGGCCACCGGGCAGGTGCCCGTGCACCCGGCCGGCAACATCCTGGCCGCCTGGACGTCGCCCACCGCCATCCTGACCGGGTTCCTGTTCGTCGCCGCCTGCGCCTACGTCAGCGCGGTGTTCCTGGTCCTGGAGGCCCGGCAGCGCGGGCGCCGCGACCTGACGCGCTACTTCTCGCTGCGCGCCACCGCGGCCGGGCTGCTCACCGGCGCGCTCGCCGCCGGCACGTTCACAGAACTGTCGTCCAGCGCGCCACACGTCTTCGCCGGCCTGACCGGCATTGCCCTGCCGCTGGTGGCGATCTCGATCGCCGCGGGGATCGCCGTGCTCGGCATGCTCTGGCTGCGCTGGTACCACGCCCTGTACCTGCGGGTCACGGCCGCGATCGCGGTGGCGACCGTGGTCTGGGGGTGGGGACTGGCCCAGTACCCGTACCTGCTGCCCACCTCGCTGTCGCTCGCCGCGGGCAGCGCGCCCACCGCGACGCTGGTGACGGAATTCGTCGTGGCGGGCCTGGCCGTGCTGCTCGTGGCGCCCGGGTTCGCCCTGCTCTACTTCCTGCAGCAACGGCGCCTGCTGACGGCGGCCGACACGGCCGGCGACCTGCGGCTGGCCGCGCATCTCGGACAGGCCCTTCCCGCCCGGCCGGCGGGCGCCCCGGCGCGGTCCGGGACCACGATGACGACGGCGCTGGTGCTGGCCGTCCTGGCCGTCAGGGCGATCAGGGACGCGCTGTCGCGCCGCCGCTGACGCGCGGTCCCGCCATCCTGCGCGCCGCCGGTGACGCGGCCGCGCCGCCCTGCGCGCCGCCGACCGTCCGCTCAGGGAATGGTCAGCTTGCCCGGCGCCTGCGGGGCGTGCTCAGGGAACGGCAGCGCGATCGGGTCGGCGGGCAGGCGGCTGCCGCCGTCCTCGTCGAACCGGTCCAGGCCCAGCGCCGCGGTGTCCACCAGCCCGGAGCTTCCGGTCAGCGCCACGTCGGCCGCGGCCCGCGCCACACCCGGTCCCCACATCATCCCGGCGCCGCCCGCACTCGCCACAGTCGTCCCGTTCAGGACCCCGTCGGGGGTGAGCGCGGGTCCGATGATCGGCAGGTGGTCGGGGGTGTAATCAATGGTGGCGGCCCAGATCCGGCGCAGGCCCAGCCCGCGGGTGACCGGGACGAGCCGGCCCAGGCGCTCGCGCATGCGGGCCAGGTACGCCTCGTCGACCGCGGCGGCCGGGCCGGGCGGCTCGTCCGGGTTGCTCATGCCGAACAGCAGGCCCTTCTCCTCCGGGCGCCAGTACAGGCCGGCGGACAGGTCGAAGACCATCGGCAGCCGGGACGGGTCGAGGTCGGGGTGCGGCTCGGTGACCGCCACCTGGTGCCGCACGCCGCCGGCCGGGATGCTGAGCCCGGCCAGGCCGCCGACCTCGGCCAGTTCCGGGCCTCCGGTGAGCACCACGAGCGGGCTGGAGACCCGGCCCCGGCTGGTGTCGACCCCGGTGACCCCGCCGCGGCCGGTGACCAGGCCGGTGAACGCCGTGCGTTCGGCGACGGCCACCCCGCTGACGGCCAGCGCCACGGCGTAGGCGGTGACGTTGCGCGACGGCGTGAGGTACCCGTCCTCGGCACAGAACGTGCCGCCCCGGGTGAGTCCGGGCGCCAGCGTGGGGTTGAGCCGGTCGACCTCCTCCGGCCCGAGCCAGCGGACGTTCAACCCCAGCGCGTTCTGCATGGTCATGCGTTCCCGCGCGGCGGCGACGTCGTCCTCGGTGAAGCACGGGAGCAGGTAGCCCTGCGGGGTGAACCCGGAGTCGATCCCGAGCTCCTCGCGTTGAGCCAGGTAGAAGCGGCGGGACCACTCGCCGAGCCGTACCGCCCAGCTAGTGCCGCCCTGGGTGCGCACCACCCCGGCGGCGCGGCTGCTCGCGCCCTGGCCGAGGGTTCGCTTCTCCAGCAGGACCACCTGGTCCAGCCCGCTGCGGCGCAGGAAGTACGCGCACCAGGCGCCGACCGTCCCGCCGCCCACCACGACGGCGTCGGCGGCCTTGGGGAGGCTGTCAGGAAACATTGGCACGCACCCGATTCTTGTCTAGACTGAACGTTCAGTCAATAGCACCGTTTCTCGGCGGGTCGGCCCCGCGCGCTCGCCGAGCGTGTGCGGAAAGTGCTGTCATCACGACGTTTTCCGCACACAGTGGGCGGCCTGAGCGCTGGAGGCACGATGTACGGGCTCTGCGAGGAGGACCTGCGGATCCAGGCGAAGGCCCGGGCCTTCGCCGACGAGCTGATCCCGTTCGAGGTCACGGCCGAGATGAACGGCGGCGAGCTGCCCAAGGAGGACACCGCGGCTCACGCCGCGCGGGCCAGGGAGCTCGGCCTGGCCGCCGCGAACATGCCGGCCGAGCTGGGCGGCGGCGGGTGCACCTCACTGCAGCAGGTGCTGATCCAGGAGCAGGTCGGCCGGGTCACCAACGCCCTGGCCTGGGCGGCCTCCACTCCGCCCTCGTGGCTGCCCGCGGTGGCCACGCCCTACCAGATGGAACGGTTCGTGCGGCCGGCCATCCGCGGCGAGCGCGAGGAGTGCTACGCGATCACCGAGGAGGGCGCGGGCTCGGACGTGGACGCGATCGAGGCCACGGCACGTCGCGACGGCGCCGACTATCTGCTCAACGGCGAGAAATGGCACGTGACGTCGTATAACTCGGCCGACTTCGCGTTCTTCCAGGGCAAGCTGGCCGGCGGCCCGCACCAGGGCGAGCACGCGATGTTCCTGGTCGACCTGCCCAGCCCCGGGGTGCGGGTGGTGCGCACCCCCGCGTACTCGCACACGATCGGCCACCACCACCCGATCGTCGAGTTCACCGACGTGCGGGTGCCGGCCTCGCACCTGGTCGGCGCCGAGGGCGACGGGATGGGCTTCGCCTACGAGTGGTTCCGGTTCGAGCGGCTGATGGTGGCCGCGCGCTGCCTCGGCGCGGCCGAGCGGCTGACCGCCGAGATGACCGGCTTCGCCGCGGCCCGGCGGGTGGGCGGCAGGCCGATCAGCGAGCTGGGCCAGATCCAGGCCATGCTGGCCGACAGCCTGACCGAGCTGTTCGCGGCCAGGTCGCTGACCTACGAGACCGCGCGGGCGATCGACGCCGGCGCGGACCTCAAGGTGCAGCACGCCCAGTGCTCCATGGCCAAGCTCTACGCCTCCGAGATGGCCGGCCGGGTGGCGGACCGGGCGGTGCAGGTGTTCGGCGGGCGCGGCTATATGCGGGAGAACGTCGCCGAGCGGTTCTTCCGTGAGCTGCGGGTGGAGCGGATCTGGGAGGGAACCAGCGAGATCCAGCGCCAGATCATCGCTGGTCAGATGGTCAAGCGCGGGCCGGGAGCGCTGGCCTGAGCCAGCGCCCGGCGGCGCGGGCTCAGCCGGGCAGGTTGTCCTCGATCGCGGCGACCACGGCCGGGTCCTCCGGGTCGGTGCGGGGCCGGAACCGGCCGCGGATCGACCCGTCCGGGCCGATCAGGAACTTCTCGAAGTTCCACTGGATGTCGCCCGCCGCGCCCTCGGCGTCCGGCACCTCGGTCAGCTCGGCGTAGATCGGATGCCGGCCCGGCCCGTTGACCTCGATCTTCTCGAACATCGGGAACGTCACGCCGTAGGTCGCCGAGCAGAACGCGCCGATCTCCTCGGCCGTGCCGGGCTCCTGGCCGCCGAACTGGTTGCAGGGAAAGCCGACCACCGAGAACCCCCGGTCCCGGAACCTCTCGTGCAGCCGCTCCAGCCCCGCGTACTGCGGCGTCAGGCCGCACTTGGACGCGACGTTGACCACGAGCAGCGTCTTGCCGGACAGGTCGGCGAGCGATCCCGGGAGGCCGTCCAGGGTGTTCACGGGAAAGTCATACACGGTCACGTGACTGGTTCCTTCGCTGTGGGAGGCGGGGCGTGCCTGACCCAACAGTAGAGCCACCCGTTCTCTTCCGTGGCGAACCCCTGCCGGGCGGCGGGCGGTCAGCCGGCGGCGGCCGCCTTCGCTCCGGGGTTCCAGACCGGCTGGCCCTGGTAGCCGCGGGCGACCATGGTGACGAACTGGTACACCGCGTCCTCGTCGGGTGACAGCGGCCCGGGCCTCGCGTGCGGCGAGCTCAGCCCGCGCTGCACCGACTCGCAGGCGCGCCAGTCCTGCAGGTTGGTGATGTCCCAGAATTCGACGGCGTAGCCGGGATCGAAGCCCGGCTTGTCCAGGGCTTCCGGCGCGAACGCCCAGGTGCACTCGATCATGGTCCGGTCCGCGGCCAGCGGCACCAGTCGGTGCGTCATCACGTAATCGGGGTGCAGGCTCAGCAGCACGTTCGGGAACACGTTCACGTAGATCACGGTGCGCAGGCCCCGGGCGTCCAGGCCCCGCAGCGGCACGCCGTGGCTCACGCCGTCAAGGGACATCGTGTCCATGCCGTCGCGCAGGTCCATCCACCCGCCCACCCACGCGCCCCGGGCCTGGTAGTTCTCGCCGCTCTTGGGCGGGCTGATCTTGCACAGCTCGGGGTGGATGGCCGGGCAGTGATAGCACTCGTGGTAGTTCTCGGTGAGGATCTTCCAGTTGGCCGCGGCGTCGTAGGTGTGCCGTCCGGCGATGACGAGCCGTTCCGGCTCGTACGGCGCCACCAGGTCGTCGAGCGACCGCAGCGCGTCGGCCAGCGGTGCGGCCCGGCCGCCCGAGCCGTCCACGAAGACCAGCCCGTGCCAGTCGGTGACCGGCAGCTCGGTCAGGCCCCAGGCCGACTCGTCGAAGCTGCCGCGGCCCTTGAACCCGGAGGCGAACCGAAGGCCGCCGGACAGCGCGTAGGTCCAGGAGTGGTACGGGCAGATGACCGCGTTGCGCCGGGCCGCGGTGCCGCAGGCCAGGAGCTCATGGCCGCGATGGCGGCAGGTGTTGGCGAAGGCGTGCAGCACCCCGTCGTCGTCGCGGGTGAGCAGCACGCTCCCGGGGCCGATCGACTCGGCCCGCTGGTCGCCCGGCTGGGCCAGCTCGGAGCCGAAGCCGACGCAGGTCCAGCCGGAGCCAAAGAAGTGTTTTTGCTCCCAGGCGAACACCGCGGGGTCGACGTAGGCCGCGCGGGGCAGCATCACGGATTCGCCGAACCCCCGCAACGACCGCGCGAGGTCGGCCGGGTCGAGCGGGGCAGCAGGAAACGCGCTTTGACTGACCATACAGTCAAGACTAGGCCGGGCCCGGGCATGGTGTCCAGACCGCGACGCCCCCAGCCCGCCCGCAGCCC
>JASHUI010000129.1:0-8059 GCA_030040095.1 Streptosporangiaceae bacterium
CGTAGGCCAGGGTGGTCTTCCCGGTCCCCGGCGGGCCCCACAGCAGCACCGACATCGGGGCGTCGTGCTCGGCCAGCTTGCGCAGCGACGATCCCTGGCCGGTCAGGTGCTGCTGGCCGGTCACCTCGTCCAGGGTCCGCGGCCGCATCCGGACCGCCAGCGGCGCGGCCGCGTCCTCGGCCTCGGCCGCCGCGTCGTCGAACAGGCTGCCGGACTGGCCCGCCTCAACTCTGGGCACGCCCCGACAGTACCGCGCTCCCCGTGACCCTGCGTACGCCCGCGGCGGCCCCGCTCAGGCTGTCGGCACCCGGCGGTACGTTGCGCACAAGACGTCACCCGCAAGCGGCGTACCGTGAAGGTGAGCAGTGACGTGGAGGCAACAGCGATGGCGATGCCAAGGACGGACTCGGCCGCGGCCGACGAGTTCGCCGAGCTGGAGCGACTCTGGTACGAACTCGAGGTGCCGCCGGGGACGCGGGTCGAGCTTATCGGCGGCGAGCTCGTCGTGAGCCCGACCGGCAGCGTCTGGCACTCGGAAGCTGTCTACGGCCTGACCGTCTCGTTGGTCAGGGTCAGCGAACGGCATAGGTGGGTCATCCACACGAACCTGACCGCACACGTATCGCCGACCAGGGAACGGCTTATCCCAGACCTCATGGTGGCCCCCAAAGATGCACCGCCGTTCGGCGAGTGCGAGCTGCTGGCCTCCGGCGCGCTGCTCGTCGCCGAGGTGGTCTCGCCCTGGAGCCAGCGGCGGGACCGGGAGGTCAAGCCGCGCTCGTATGCCAGGGGCGGCGTCCCGCTCTGCCTGCTGATCGACCGATTCGCGGACCCGCCGACCGTCACCCTGTTCAGCGAGCCGGGCGAGGACGGCTACGGCAGCCGCCACACCGCCACCGCCGGCCAGCCGCTGCGACTGCCGAGGCCGTTCGGCATCACGCTCGACACCGCCCGCCTGCTGGGCCAGGGCTGATCAGCCCGAGCCGGAGGGCGGGAACACGTCGATGCCGGCCTCCTTGCGCTGGGCGGGCGTGATCGGCGTGGGCGCGCCGGTCAGCGGGTCGAGCCCGGAGGCGGCCTTGGGGAACGCGATCACGTCGCGGATCGTGTCCCGGCCGGTCAGCAGCATCAGCAGCCGGTCCCAGCCGAACGCGATGCCGCCGTGCGGCGGCGGCCCGAAGCGCAGCGCGTCCAGCAGGAAGCCGAACTGGGACCTGGCCTCCTCCCGGGAAAGCCCGATGACGTCGAACACCTTCTGCTGCACGTCGGGCCGGTGGATCCGGATGGAGCCGCCGCCGATCTCGGTCCCGTTACAGACGATGTCGTAGGCGTCGGCCAGGGCCCCGGCCGGCTCGGACGCGAACTTGTCCGCCCATTCGGGCAGCGGGGCGGTGAACGGGTGATGCACCGCCGTCCAGCCCCCGGTGCCGTCGTCCTCGAACATCGGCGCGTCCACCACCCAGGTGAACGCCCACGCCGCCGGGTCGATCAGCCCGCACCGGCGCCCGATCTCCAGCCGGGCGGCCCCGAGCAGCTCGCGGGCCGCGTTGGCTGACCCCGCGGCGAAGAACACGCAGTCGGACGGGCCCGCGCCCGCCGCGGCCGGCAGCCCGGCCCGCTCGGCCTCGGACAGGTGCCTGGCGACCGGGCCCGAGTCCGACACCTGGCCGCCGGGGTCGATCAGCACGTAGGCCAGGCCCCTGGCGCCGCGCGAGTGCGCCCATTCCTGCCAGCCGTCCAGCTCCTTGCGGGTCTGCGCCGCACCGCCCGGCATGACCACCGCTCCCACGTGCGGCGCCTGGAACACCCGGAACTCGGTCTGGGCGAAATATCCGGTCAGGTCGGCCAGCTCGCAGCCGAACCGCAGGTCGGGCTTGTCCGACCCGAACCGCGCCATCGCGTCGGCGTAGGTGATCCGCGGGATCGGCCGCGGTACCCGGTAGCCGGCGATCTCCGTCCACAGCCGCTCGACCAGGTTCTCGGCCACCGCGACGACGTCCTCGCGGGTGACGAAGGACATCTCAATGTCGATCTGGGTGAACTCGGGCTGCCGGTCGGCGCGGAAGTCCTCGTCCCGGAAGCATCGCACCAGCTGGTAGTAGCGTTCCAGCCCGGCCACCATCAGCAGCTGCTTGAACAGCTGCGGCGACTGCGGCAGCGCGTACCAGTTGCCCGGGCGCAGCCGGACCGGCACCAGGAAGTCGCGGGCACCCTCCGGAGTGGACCTGGTCAGGAACGGCGTCTCCACGTTCACGAAGCCGTGGTCCCGCATCACGTCGCCGACCAGGTACGCCGCCCTGGACCTGGCCCGCAGCGCCGCCGCCATCTCCGCTCGCCTGATGTCGAGATAGCGATAGCGCAGCCGCACCTCCTCGTTCAGCTCCGCGGCCCCCTCGACCTGGAACGGCAGCGGGTCCGACTCGGCCAGCACCTCGACGTCGGTCACCGCGACCTCGACCTCGCCGGTGGCCAGCTCCGGGTTCTCGTTCCCAGCCGGGCGGCGGCGCACCGTGCCGGTCACCAGGACACAGAACTCAGCCCGCAGGTCGTGCGCGACGTCCTCCTGGCGGAACACCACCTGCACCACCCCGCTGGCGTCCCGCAGGTCGATGAACACCACGCCGCCGTGATCCCGGCGGCGGGCCACCCATCCGGCCAGCGTGACGTTCCGGCCCTCGTCGGAGAGACGCAGCGTGCCCGCGTCGTGTGTCCGGATCACGGCTACAAGCCCGTGGGCCGACGCGCGCCGGGCATCGTGGGGACCGCAGGCTCCTCGCCGCCCGGGGCGACCAGGCCGGCCAGGAACGGGTTGGACCGGCGCTCGGCGCCGATCGTGGTAGCCGGGCCGTGCCCGCACAGCACCTCGGTGTCGTCGGGCAGGGGCAGGCAGACCCGGGCCAGGCTGTCCAGGATCGTGGCGTGGTCCCCGCCGGGCAGGTCGGTGCGCCCGATCGAGCCGGCGAACAGCAGGTCTCCGCTGAACAGCGTGCCCGGCTCGGCGGCGGCCGGCACCCGGAACGTCACCGAGCCCGGGGTGTGTCCCGGGGCGTGGTCGACGATGACCTGGACTCCGGCCAGGTCCAGCACGGCGCCATCGGCCAGTTCCCTGACGTCGTCGGGCTCGCTGAACGTGATCCCGCCGAACAACCGCTGTCCCGGCCGTAGCGACAGCCCGCGGCCCGGGTCGGTCAGCAGTCCCCGGTCATCCGGGTGGATGTAGGCCGGGATGTCGCGGGCCCCGCACACCGGGGCCACCGACCAGATGTGATCCACGTGGCCGTGGGTGAGCAGCACCGCGGCGGGCTGCAGCTTGTAACGCCCGACGATCTCCTCGATACCCTGCTCCGCATCCTGGCCCGGATCGATGATCAGGCATCGCTCGCCTGGCCCGGCCGCCACCAGGTAGCAGTTGGCGGCGAACGAACCGGCCGGGAACCCGGCTACAAGCACGGCTGGCCCTCCTTCAGCGGGGCAGGGGAACTTGTGCCTACAGGCTATCCGCGCCGGCCGCCCCGCGCGGCGGTGGGCCGCCAGGACACAGACAGGACGCGGTTGGTGCGGCGAACAGGTAACGGCGGCGCCAATTTGCCCTGTGCACAGGTACGATTCGCGAAGTTTCGCTGATCAATCTACTCAAGGCACACGGGAGGACCGGCACCGGTGGCGGGCAAGAAACAGCGCCAGCGCAAGCTCGCGAAGGAGCGCCACGAGCGCCGGCTGGCGCGGCGTGCCCAGCAGGAACGGCGGATGCGGGTGTGGTCCATCGGCGTCACCGCCGCAGTCGTGGTGGTCGGCGGCACCGTCGGCGGCGTGGTGCTCGCGGGCCGGTCGACCCACACGTCGGCCACGCCCAAGCCCAGACCCAGCGTTACGACGCACTGCAGCTACACCGCCAACCCGCCGGCCGCGCGCAAGGTCAACTTTCCCCCGGCCACGCCGGACTACAAGGCCAGCTACCAGGCGACGATCACGACCAACCGCGGCCCGATCGTGATCGACCTGCTGAACAGCAAGGCCACCTGCACGGTCAACTCTTTCGTTTCGCTGGCCGATCAGGCCTTCTACAACAGCACTCCGTGTCCGCGCCTGAGCACCTCGGACGGGCTGTACATGCTGCAATGCGGTGACCCGACCGGCAAGGGAACCGGCGGGCCCGGATATGAGTTCGCGAGCGAGAACCTCGCCGGGGCGACGTACCCGGCGGGGACCTTGGCCATGGCCAACACCGGTGCGCCGGACAGCAACGGGAGCCAGTTCTTCCTCGTCTATAAGGACTCGTCGCTACCGCCTGACTACACACCGTTTGGCAAGATCCTTAGCGGGCTTAATATCCTCCAGAATGTGGGAAAGCGGGGCTACGGGCCCCCGTTGAGTGCCGCCGGAGGCGGGGCTCCGAAGGAGAGCGTCGAGATCGAGAGCGTGACCATCAAGCAGACATGACCAGCGCTATGTCACCCGCAAGGTGACCAGCGGGGGGTCCGGGCCATCCCTCGGGCCAGCAGGAGCAGGAGGTTCGCTGTGAGCACGGCCAGCGATGCGTGGGGCAGGGTAGCCGACGACGGCACCGTCTACGTGCGTACTTCCGCGGGTGAGCGGGTGGTGGGCTCGTGGCAGGCCGGAAGCCCCGACGAGGCCCTCGCCTTCTTCCAGCGCAAGTTCGCGGCGCTGGAGACCGAGGTCGGCCTGCTCGAACAGCGGATGGCGACCACGGACCTCTCCCCCGCTCACGCGCAGGCGACGATCAACCGTCTGCTGGCCGCGGTGGCCGACGCGCACGCGGTCGGCGACCTGGACGGTCTGCGCGGCAGGCTGGAGGCCCTGACCGGCCTCGTCGACACCCGGCGGGAAGAGCACAAGGCCGCCAGGGAGCAGGCGAAGAGCCAGGCTCACGAGGTCAAGGAGCGCATCGTAGCCGAGGCGGAGCGGATCGCCGTCGAGGCGACGCACTGGAAGATCAGCGGCGAGCGGATGCGGCAGCTGCTGGACGAGTGGAAGGCCGCGCCGCGCGGCGACCGCGCGACCGAGACCGCGCTGTGGAAGCGGCTGTCGGCCGCGCGCAACGCCTTCACCAAGCGTCGCAAGGCGTACTTCGCCGGCCTCGAGGAAGAGCGCGAGCTGGCCCGGGCGCGCAAGGAGAAGCTGTGCGTCGAGGCCGAGGCGCTCGCGTCCTCGACCGACTGGGGCCCGACGGCCTCGGCCTTTCGTGACCTGATGCGGTCGTGGAAGGAGGCGGGCCGGGCCGACCGCGGCGCCGAGGAAGAGCTGTGGGCGAGGTTCAAGATGGCACAGGACCAGTTCTTCCAGGCCCGGGCGCAGGTGCTGCACGCCAAGGATGCCGAGCTGCGGGAGCACGCGAGCGCCAAGGCCCGGCTGCTCGCCGAGGCCGAGAAGCTGGTGCCGGTGACCGACCCGCGCGCCGCCCGCACCGCGCTGCGCACCATCCAGGAGCGCTGGGAGCAGGCGGGCTCCGTGCCGAGGGAATCGCACGAGCGGCTCGAGGGCGGGCTGCGCCGGGTCGAGGAAGCGGTGCGCCGGGCCGAGGACACGCAGTGGCGCCGGTCGAATCCCGAGGCCCTGTCCCGGGCCCGGGGGACGGTGGAGCAGATACGCTCCGCCATCAGCCAGCTGGAAAGCCAGCTGCTCCGGGCCCAGGCGAGCGGCGACGCGAGCGCGCAGCGGAGGGCCGAGGAAGCCCTGGCCGCCCGCCGCTCCTGGCTCGCCGAAGCCGAGCGCACCCTGGCCGAGCTCTCTGGCTAACCCGCGGCATGACCCCCGGACACCGGCCGAGCGGCCGAGACCGGCGATGAATGTGGATATAGGTCACACCCAAGTGCACGAACTTCGCACTCATGGCCGCCCGGACCTCGCGCCAACAGCTAATTCGTTATCCGGTAGACGTCGTAGACGCCGTCCACCGAGCGGACCGCGCGCAGCACGTGGCCGAGGTGCTTGGGGTCGCCCATTTCGAAGGTGAACCGGCTGACGGCGACCCGGTCCCTGGTCGTGGTCACCGACGCGGACAGGATGTTCACGTGCTGGTCGGAGATGGCCCGGGTGACGTCGGAGAGCAGGCCGGTGCGGTCGAGCGCCTCGGTCTGGATGGCCACAAGGAACAGCGAGCCCTCCCGCGGCGACCAGTGCACCTTGACCACCCGCTCCGGCTGGGATTCCACCAGGTGCCGGAGGTTCACGCAGTCGGCCCGGTGTACCGAGACGCCGTTGCCGCGGGTGACGAAGCCGGTGATGCGGTCGCCGGGGACCGGCGTACAGCACTTGGACAGGCGCGCCCACACGTCGGCCGAGCCCTCGACGACCACGCCGGAGTCTCCCGCGGGCAGCGGCTTCGGCGCGCGGGTGAGCAGCGTGGTCTCGGCCAGGTCCTCCTGTGCGCCCTCGACGCCGCCGGCCGACTTCACCAGCTTGGCCACGACCGACTGGGCGCTGACGTGGCCCTCGCCGATCGCCGTGTAGAGCGCCGACAGGTCGGCGTAGCGCAGGTCGTGGGCCACGGCGAGCAGCGCGTCCGCGGTGGCGAGCCGCTGCAGCGGCAGTCCCTGCTTGCGCATGATCCGCGCGATCCCGGCCTTCCCGGTCTCGGCGGCCGCTTCCCTGCGCTCCTTGGAGAACCAGTGCCTGATCTTGTTCCGGGCCCGGGCGCTCTTGACGAACTGCAGCCAGTCCCGGCTCGGCGCGGCATCCTGGGCCTTGGAGGTGAAGATCTCCACGGTGTCGCCGTTGTTCAGCGCGCTCTCCAGCGCGACCAGTCGCCCGTTGACCCGGGCACCGATCGTGCGGTGTCCCACCTCGGTGTGGATGGCGTAGGCGAAGTCCACCGGCGTCGCGCCCTGCGGCAGCGCTATCACCTCGCCGCGCGGCGTGAACACGTATACCTCGCCGGCTCCGAGGTCGAACCGCAGCGACTCGAGGAACTCGGCCGGGTCGGTGGTCTCCCGCTGCCAGTCCACGAGCTGGCGCAGCCAGGCCAGGTCCGCGGTGCCCTGTCCGCCGCCGGCCATCGTCTCTTCCTTGTACTTCCAGTGCGCTGCCACGCCGTACTCGGCCCGCCGGTGCATGCCCCAGGTTCTGATCTGCAGCTCCACCGGCTTGCCCTCGGGCCCGATCACGGTGGTGTGCAGCGACTGGTACAGGTTGAACTTCGGCATCGCGATGTAGTCCTTGAACCGGCCGGGAACCGGGTTCCATCGGGCGTGGACGGTGCCGAGAACCGCGTAACAGTCACGCACCGAGTCGACCAGCACGCGAATGCCTACCAGGTCATAGATGTCGTCGAAGCCGACGTTCCTCGCGATCATCTTCTGGTAGACGGAGTAGTAATGCTTCGGACGGCCGGTGACCCGCGCCTTGATCTTGGCCTCGCGCAGGTCCGCTGACACATACTCGATCACGTCCTGCAGGAAGACGTCCCGGCGCGGCGCGCGCTCGGAGACCAGCCGCGCGATCTCGTCGTAGCGCTTGGGGAACAGCATCGAGAAGGCCAGGTCCTCGAGCTCCCACTTGACCGTGTTCATGCCCAGCCGGTGCGCGAGCGGCGCGAAGATCTCCAGCACCTCGCGGGATTTCTGCTCCTGCTTCTCGCGCGGAAGGTAACGCAGCGTCCGCATGTTGTGCAGCCGGTCCGCGAGCTTGATCACCAGGACCCTGATGTCGCGGGACATCGCGACCACCATCTTGCGGACCGTCTCGGCCTGGGCCGCCTCGCCGTATTTGACCTTGTCGAGCTTGGTCACGCCGTCGACCAGGGTGGCGACGTCCTCGCCGAACTCCCGGCGCAGCTCGCTCAGCGTGTAGTCGGTGTCCTCGATGGTGTCGTGCAGCAGGGCCGCGCAGATCGTCTCGCTGTTCATGCCCAGCTCGGCCAGGATCGTGGCCACCGCGAGCGGGTGGGTGATATACGGGTCGCCGCTCTTGCGCACCTGGCCGGCGTGCTTGCGGGCCGCCACGTCGTAGGCGCGCTCGATGAGCCGCACGTCGGCCTTCGGGTGCGTCGCGCGCACCGTCTTGATGAGCGGCTCGAGCACAGGGTTGGCACCGCCGCCCC
>JASHUI010000130.1:0-6677 GCA_030040095.1 Streptosporangiaceae bacterium
GGCCTTGGCCCGCTCGGCCGCCCAGCGCCGCTCGGCCAGGTCCCCCAGCGCCGCCGCCGGGTCGTCAAGCTGACAAAGCGCCTGGTAGGTGAGGCACGCGATCGGGGCCGACGGGTCGGCCGCGGCCAGCCCGGCCGCCGCGCCGAACCGGGCCGCGGCGTGCAGCCACTGCTCCTGCACGGCGGTGTTCGGCACCAGCACCAGGGCCCGCGTCCCGAGCCGCCGCACGATCTCCACGCCCAGCAGGGTCTTGCCCGATCCCGGCGGCGCGACGATGTGGGTCCGTCGCCGCCCGTGCCGCCGGTCGTTCTCGAACGCGTCCAGGGCCATGACCTGGTAATGCCGCCAGGCGCCGCCGAATGACAGGCCGCCGATCTTGGGTGCGGCGGTCTCGGTCACACCAGAAGTGTAGATTTCACCGCGCCGCGGCGACCCCGTCTCGGCCAGGCCGGGTCCGCGCTCCGGGTCCGGGTCCTGGCCGCAGGCCCGCTGCGCCAGGATGGTGCCATGCCGACCCATGTCGCCCTGCTGCGGGGCATCAACCTCGGCGGCCACAAGAAGGTTGCCATGGCCGACCTGCGCGAGCTGGTCACCTCGCTGGGGCACGCGGAGGTGGCCACCTACATCCAGAGCGGCAACGTCGTGTTCAGCACCGGCCAGTCCGACACCGCCGTGCTGGCCGCCGCCCTGGAGCAGGCCATCGCGGGCACGCTCGGCGTGAGTTCCCGGGTCGTGGTGCTGTCCCGCGACGAGCTGGCCCAGGTGAGCCGGGACAACCCGTACTCCGGCGAGCCGAACCACCGGGCCGTGCACGTCGTCTTCCTCAGCGGCCAGGCCGGACCGGAGGTGACGCAGCGGGTGGCCGCCGCTCAGCAACAGGCCGCCCGGCAGGGCAGCCGCGACACCGCCCAGGTCATCGGGCGCACCATCTACCTGCACACGCCGGACGGCTACGGGCGCAGCGACCTGGCCGCGGCGCTGGTCAAGCTCGGCCAGAACAAGGCCGACCCGGTGACCGGCACGGCCCGCAACTGGGCCACGGTCACCAAGCTCCTCGCCATGTGCGACGCCTGAGGCGCCGTCGCCGAGCCCGAGTTCGGCCCGCGCCGCGCCGCCGGTGCCGCCGCGCGCCGATGAGTGTGGATGCGGGTCACTTGGGTGTGACCAAGACTCGCATTCATCGCCCGCCGGCCAGCAAGCGCCGACGAGAGGCGACCTTACGCCGCCCTCAGGCCGGCGATCAGATCATCGAGAGTCGCGAACAGGGGTATCCGGTTACGCATGCACACCACCTCCACGTTTCCTCTGCGCCAGAAGCCCGCGGGGCAGCACACTTTCAGCTTGCCGGAGCGGGCGCACAGTCCAAGCTCGAGGAGGCTGATCGGTGACGTGGTGCCGGGAGCGAGATACAAGATCACGATGTCGGCCGCGTCGAGCATGTCGAGCTCCCAATTCACCTGCTCAGAAAACCGCGGGTTATCGGCTCGTGGCTCCCAGCTGGCGTCCCAATCGTCGCGGCGAGGATTGAGGATAACCAGGCCGCTTACGTCGGACATGGCCTTCACAATTCGTTCTTGCCATTGTTCGGCGACGCCCGTCTCGATACTCCCCGCCAGGAAAATACGTCGCTCAAATCCAGGCGGGGAGGGCGCTTTGACTTCTCGCATGGCCCATTTTATCAACGCCGAGTTTTCGCAGGTCAAAGCCTCGACGCTGTCCTCAGCTCCGCGAACGCCTCGGCCAGCGTGGCCGGAGTCCAGTGCGCGTTCAGGCCGCTCGGGTTGGGCAGCAGCCATACCCGGACCGTTCCCGCGGTCAGCTCCTGCGGCCCCACCGCGGCCCGGGCCTGGCCGAACGCGGTCCGGTACGCGGTGACGCCGACCACGGCCAGCCAGCGCGGGCCCAGCCGCTCGGCCTTGGCCAGCAGAGCCCGGCCCCCCGCGCGCAGCTCGTCCGGGCGCAGCTCGTCGGCTCGGGCGGTGGCCCGGTCGACGATGTTGGTGATGCCGAGGCCGAGCCCGGGCAGCTGGTCCTGCTCGTCGGGCCGCAGCTGGCGGGGGGTGAAGCCGGACCGGTACAGGGCCGGCCAGAACCTGTTCCCCGGCCGCGCGAAGTGATATCCCGTGGCCGCCGAGTACAGCCCGGGATTGATTCCGCAGAACAGTACGCTCAGGCCCGGGGCCACCAGGTCGGGAACGGTCAGCCGGGTCGCCGCCGCCAGTTCGGCGGGCGTCGGGCGGGCCGGCCGGAGGGTGTCAGCCACGGGCCAACGATAGGCGCGCGGCCCGGCTGAGGTGACCGGGCCGGGCCTGTGCCGCGACAATGGGCCCGACCGAGGGCGGCGGGTGCCCCGGAGGCGAGGGCGGAGAACACCGTGATCTGGGTGGCGCCGGAGCGATTCGAGGAGATGGTCGCCGACGCCCTGGACTCGCTGCCCGACGAGCTCGGCCGGCTCATGGCCAACGTGGCCGTCACGGTCGAGCACGGCCCCGGCCCGCCGGGGTTGCTGGGCCTGTACCAGGGCGTGCCGCTGACCAGCCGCACCAGCGGGTACGCCGGGGTGCTGCCGGACCGGATCACGATCTACCGCCGGGCGATCTGCGCGATCTGCTCCACCGAGGCCGAGGTCACCGCGCAGGTGCGCCGGACCGTGATCCACGAGGTCGGGCACCACTTCGGCATCGGCGACCAGCGCCTCGAAGAGCTCGGCTGGTGAGGCTCATGGCCGGCCCGGTCGCCGGCGTCGGCCCGGCGGCTAGTGCACGGCTCCGGCGGGCGGGCGCCAGTGCCGCCAGCCGCCATGCACAGGAAAGTAGCGCGAAGGCCCGGGCGGCGTCGCGGTCAGGCGTTCCCTCGGGACCAGGGTCATCCCGGCGGGCACCGGCTCCCACCAGGGCTGGCGGGCGAACACGCGGCTGAACACCTCCCACGGCCGGCCCGCCGGGCCGAGCACGAGCTCGGCGGGCACCGGCTGGTCCGAGCACTGCCAGCGGAAGTCGCCGGACAGCCGGAGCGAGGCGTCCCGGTTGGGCAGCGCGGCGTGCGAGGTCAGGCAGTGGAAGACCAGGACGTCCCCGGCCCGGTAGTCCGTGCTGGCCCAGCCGCGCTCGGCCGGGCCGAGCAGCCGGGGCCGGCGCGGCGGGCCGAGGTGACTCGCGGGCCGCACCGCCAGGCCGCCGAGACGCACCGGGATGTCGATCAGCGGCACCCAGGTCGTGAGCATGTCCTGAACGCCCGACACCGCGTAGTCCTTGTGCACGTAACGGCCGCGGGGAACCTCCGGCGGCCGCTCGGGGTAGACCGCGCGCAGCACCTTGACCGGGTAGGAGAACGCCAGCGGCCCCAGGATCGTCCGGACCGCCTGGCGCAACGGGCCCAGGTAGGGCACGCGGTTGAACCCGGGGCTGGTGATCGCGGCCCGGAACGCCGGGTCGGTCATCGCGTCCCTCGGGTCCAGCGCGTGCCGCTGCGCCGACGCCCGGCCGCCGCCGTCGATCCATCCGCCCCGGCTCAGCGCGGCGCGCACACCGTCCGCGGCGGCGCCGATCTCCGCGGCGGGCAGCAGGCCGCGGAAGAAGAGGTATCCGTCCTCGGCCAGCCGGCGGCGCAGCGCCCCGGCGTCGCCGAGCAGGGCGTTGGCTGGCGACAGCTCGTCCACGGAGCCCACGGTAGTTCCGCTCCGGCGCCCGCGCGCTGAGAGAACCCGGGGCGCTTGCCCGCAGAACCCTGTGAGCCACCTGTGAGACACCCGCCCCGGCCACAAGGGCAAGGCGCCCGCGGGCGAGGGCGGGCAACACGGTTCAGGACTCGGCCGCGCCGGTTTCCGGCTCGCCCGGCGGGACGCCGGGCCCCGTCGCCTCCTGGCCCGGCCCGGCGGGTCCGGGTTCGGGCCGCAGCGGTCTTGGCCGGAAACTCGATGGGCCGTGCGGTGCCCAGGGCGGCCGAGGCGGATCGTTCAATCGACTCAAAAATGAGAAAGTCGCCGTCCGCATTCCTCCGAGCAGTCCGTCGCGCCGCTCGGCGAACGCGGCGACGTCGATGAGGCCGCGGTCGCAGCGCCGGTGCAGCAGCCCGAGCTCGGTGGCCGCGAGCTGGTACTCGGCCATGTCCCGCAGGCCGGCCAGGCCGCCGTGCAGCCGCGCCCACTGCCGGGCCTGGCGCCGGTCCGGCATGCTGCTCAGCATCGAGACGTCGGGCTCGGTGACGATGCCGGTCGTCTGGTATTCGGGCAGGTAACGGACGATGAGCGCGATCATGCGCCGCCGGTCGACGACCACGGCGACCAGCATGATCACGACGATCACGGCCAGGGCGACGTAGGTGAGGGCGAGCTTGCTGACCGCGGCGGCGAGCGAGGCGTTCCACAGCGCGTGCAGCGCGACCGCGAGAGCCCAGCCGGCGCCGATCGCCCACAGGCCCCGCCGGCGGGTGGTGGTGACCGCGTACGCCACGCCCGCGCCGATCAACGAGGCGAACACCGCCTGGCACACCGGCGAGACCACGCCGCGCAGCAGGAACGTGGTGGCCACCCCGCCGAAGCCGTAGTGGGTGGCCTGCGTGTAGTAGTAGATGTTCTCGATCAGCGCGAAGCCGAGGCCGACCATGCTCCCGTAGACGACCCCGTCGCTGATGCCGTCGATCTCCTGGGGGCGCAGCAGCAGCAGGCCGACCAGGGCGACGCCCTTGAGCGTCTCCTCCAGCGCGGCCACGCCGATGACCGCGGCCACGGACGCGGCGGCGAACCCGCCGGAACGCAGCGCCGGGGTGGTCAGCAGCTGGCTGCCGGACCCCTTGCCGATCAGCCCGATCAGTGCGGCCACGGCCGCCCCCCACAGGAACACGAACACCAGGGCGCCGGGCGGCTCCGGCTCCAGCCGGTCCAGGTACAGCACCCCGGCCATCAGGGCCGGGATCGGCAGTAAGGCCAGGGTTAATCCGATGCCGGCCGACAGCGCCCCGTCCGCGGCGACCGCGGCGAGCGCGCCGAGCGCGGCCAGGCTGCAGGCCGCGACGCCGACGATGAAACCGACCGGCAGGTGACCCGTCCGGACTTGGCCGGCGCCGGGCGGCGGGACAATCGCCACGCTCGCAGCATAACCAGCCGGGCCGACCGTTTTGACCCCGGGAAGGGGCCTGGTGGCCGTGCGGCAATCCGACGGAAATGGCGCGAGTCGGCGCGGTCACTGGCCCGCGCGATGCGGGCTGGCTACATTCGTGTGCATGTTCGAAGCGGCCGACCTGCTCGGCGAGCTGAACGACGAGCAGCGGCGGGCCGCGACGTATGACGGCGGCCCGCTGCTCGTGCTGGCGGGCGCCGGAACCGGCAAGACCCGGACCCTGGTCGCCCGGGCCGCGTGGCTGCGGTCCCAGGGCATCCAGGCCAGCCGGATCCTGCTGCTGACGTTCACCCGCCGGGCAGCCGACGACATGCTGGCCCGGGTCGCGTCGGCCGAGGCTCGGCCGGATGACGCGCAGGATCGGATCAGCGGCGGCACGTTCCACGCCATCGCGCACCGGATCATCAGGGAGCACGCGGAGTCGTTCTCGCTGCCGCCCGCGTTCAGCGTGATCGACCCGGCCGACATGGCTGACGTGCTGGACGTGCTGCGCGCCGAGCACGGCCTGGTCGCCGCCGAGCCCGGGGGTTCGGACGGGTCGTCCCCCCGGGCCAGCACGGCGCGCCGGACGCCGCGGGCCGCGGTCTGCGCCGACATCTACACCCGGTGCGTCAACACTCAGGCCACGATCGCGGATGTGGTGGCGGCCAGCTTTCCGTGGTGCACCGACTTCACCGCCCAGCTGGCCGGCCTGTTCCGCGGGTACGTGGCGCACAAGCGGCGGCACGGCCTGGTCGACTTCGACGACCTGCTGCTGCTGTGGCGGGCGGCGCTGGCCGACCCGGCGGCCGGCCCGGTGCTGCGCGGCCTGTTCGACGCGGTGCTGGTGGACGAGTACCAGGACGTCAACGTGGTGCAGGCGGACATCGTCCGGCTGCTGCGTCCGGACGGCCGGGGCCTGACCTGCGTGGGTGACGACGCGCAGGCCGTGTACGGGTTCCGCGGCGCGGACCCGGCGCACCTGCGGGCGTTGTCCGGCGCGTACCCGGGCCTGGCCGTGATCCGCCTGGTCCGCAACTACCGGTCCAGGGACGCGGTGCTGGGGCTGGCCAACGTGGTCCGGCCGCAGTCCGAAGGTCTCGAGCTGTCGCTGGCCGGGGTGCGCGGGCCGGGGACCTCGCCGCAGCTGGTGCGCTGCCACGACGAGGCGACGCAGGCGCGCGAGATCGCCGCCCGGGTGCTCGAGGCGCACGAGGCCGGGCGGCAGCTGCAGGACCAGGCGGTGCTGGTCCGGGCCGCGCACCACAGCGACGTGCTCGAGGTGGAGCTGTCCGCCCGCGGCATCCCGTTCGTGAAGTTCGGCGGGCTGCGGTTCACCGAGGCCGCGCACGTCAAGGACTTCCTGGCCGCCGCGCGGGTGGTGGCGAACCCGGCCGACGACATCGGGTGGTTCCGGGTGCTGCGGCTGCACGAGGGGATCGGGCCCGCACACGCGCGGCGGGTACTCGACGTGCTGCGGCCCGGCGATCCCGGTCCGCTCGACCGCTGGCCCGACGCCGCCGCCGCGGCTCCACCGCGGTCACGGACGGCGGTGTCGTCGACGCTGTCTTCGCTGGCCGC
>JASHUI010000012.1:0-2502 GCA_030040095.1 Streptosporangiaceae bacterium
GGGCGCGGGGCTGGGCGCTCACCGACGAGCAGCTCGCGCTGGGGATCCGCTCCGTGGCCGCCCCGCTGCGCGACGGCGACGGGCGGGTCATCGCCGCTATGAACGTCACGGTGCACGCCGCGGAGACCCCGGTCGAGACGCTGACCGGGGAGTACCTGCCGCTGCTGCTGCAGACCGCCGGGGCGGTCAGCGCGGACTGGGCCGCGTGCCATGCCGCGCCCCAGATCATGGTGGCCCAGGCCACGTCCTGACTGCTTGACAGGGGTCTGGACGTCCGCCCAGACTGCAGATCGTCGGACAATCGTCCGGCTTCCGGACAGGAGAGTGCGCGTGGCCACGATCGCCGCGATCATCGCGTCCACCCACCACCCCTTCTTCCTCCGGGCCAGTACGGCCTCCGGCGAGGACCGGCCGCCGTTCGCCGACGAGTGGGTGGCCAAGATCGAGGCCTTCCGCGAGACCCTGACCCGGGCCCGGCCCGACGTGCTCGTCATGGTCGGCAGCGATCATTTCCACCAGCTGTGGCTGGACAACATGCCCCAGTTCCTGGTGGGGAAGGCCCCGTTCTACGACGCGAACTACTACAACGAGGAGCGGGAGTTCGGGCTGCCCAGGATGAGGCTGCGCGGCGACGAGGACCTGTCGGCGCACCTGCTGCGCGGCGGCATCGACGCCGGCTTCGACCTGGCCTTCAGCAACGAGCTGCGGGTCGACCACAGCATCACCTGCCCGATCATCACCCTGCGGCCGCAGGCGGACCTGCCGATCGTGCCGGTGTACACCAATATCTTCGCCCCGCCGATGCCGCAGCCCAAGAGGTTCGTGGAGCTCGGCCAGGCCATCCGGGCCCTGGTGCAGAGCTGGCCGAGCGACCAGCGGGTGGCGATCATCGGCACCGGCCACCTGTCGCTGGAGCTGGGCGGGCCGCGGCAGTTCGGCCCGCACGGCCCCGACCCGGAGTTCGACCGCAAGGCCGTGGCCTGGATCGCCTCGTCCGACCTGGACGCCGCCCTGGACGAGGTCAGCCTGGACAGCCTGTGGCAGCCCGGGAACGCCACCCACGGGTTCATGGACTTCATGCTGATGATGGGCGTGGCCGGGAGGAACGTGAAGGCCGACTACACCGATTCGCTGGACCTGTTCCACACCATGGAGGCCTACTTCACCTGGTACCCCGAGGCCACGTCATGAGCAAGTACCTGGTCGACAAGTTCCTGTTCACCATCGACCGCGACCCGGACCTGGTCGAGCGGTACCGCGAGGACCCGCGGGGCACCGTGGCCTGGTGGGAGGCCGAGCAGGCGAACCTGATCCTGAACTGCCACGCCGGCGAGCGCAGCACCTGGCTGAGCTTCACCGAACGCGAACGCGACGCCCTGGCCGGCCACGACTACGTGACGCTGTTCGAACTCGGGGCGCACAACTTCCTGCTGCTGACCCTGTTCATCGCGCTGTTCGAGCGCGATTACGCCGAGCCGCTGGCGTTCCAGCGCGAGTTCGCCGCCCGGCTGAGTCACTGGAGCCTGCCGTACCCGGATATTTCCACCTGAACGCCACGCTACCGCGCGGGTCCAGTGCGCTGCGAGGCGTGGCGTTACGGAGGGTTATCGGCATTAAAGAAATTTTTCTGGAGGCGAGCAGCAGGTTGGCGGGACGCGCGTCTATCCGAACGTGGGCGTGCATGACATCGGTGCGGGAGTCGCCGTGAAGCTCCCCGAGGCTGCCGGGGCGAGGCCGGCTGCCGGGGACACCGCCGAGGACGCCGTGGCGGCGCTGTACCGGGCGAGCGCGCTCAGCCTGATCCGGATGGCCTACGTCATGCTCGACGATCGGCAGGGGGCCGAGGACGTCGTGCAAGAGGCCTTCTACGGCCTCTACCGCCGCTGGGACCGGCTGAAGGACGCCGACCACGCGATCTTCTACGTGCGGGCGGCGGTCCTGAACGGATGCCGGTCGGCGCTGCGTCGCCGGGCGGTGCGGCGCCGGGTGCTCGCCGATCGGCCCGACCACCGGCCCGCCGTGTCGGCCGAGGCGGTGGTCATCAGGGGCGAGGAACGCGAGGAAGTGATCCGTGCCCTCGGACGGCTGCCGCACCGTCAGCGCGAGGCCCTCGTGCTGCGTTTCTACCTGGATCTTCCCGATGAACAGATCGCGCGGGTGATGGGCATCGGCCAGAGCACCGTCAGGTCCACCGTGCACCGGGGGCTGGAGGCGCTCGGCCGGGACCTAAAGGAGACGTCATGACGCCGCTTGAGGAGAAGCTCCGTCGAGCGATCCAGGCGAAGGCCGGCCAGGTGCCGCCCGAGGCGGTGCCGCCGCTGCGCCTGTCCGTTCGTCGTCGGCGCTCCTCTTCTCTGGCCCACGGTGGCGGACAGAGGAGTGGAGCGCCGACGCGGCGTGGCTGGCTCGCGCCCGCGGCCTCCGCGGCGGTGGTGGTGGCGCTGATCGCGGGGTCCGTGGCGGTGTCCCGCAGCCTGGCCGGACGGCAGCGGCCGCCCGCGC
>JASHUI010000131.1:0-11142 GCA_030040095.1 Streptosporangiaceae bacterium
TACCAGCGCTCGATCAGCATCCTCAGGGAATCCGGCGACCGCTTCTTTGAGGCCGGCGCCCTCACCCACCTCGGCGACAACCGCCTCGCCACCGGAGAGCTGACCCAGGCCCGGCAGGCCTGGCAGCAGGCGCTGGCCATCCTCGAAGACCTGCAGCATCCCGACGCCGGCCCGGTCCGCACCAAGCTCGCCAGCACAAACCACCGCGCCTCCGCGAACCCGCCCCGGTAGCAACGCTAGCTAACGCGGTCGAGCATGCGCAGGAGAGCTTCAACCGCTCGGGCCCGGTCGGCCGGAGGTGTCATGCCGCCATTTCCCGCGGCCACGACGATCTCGGCGTCCTTGGCTCGCCTGGCGATCGCCGCCGGAAAAGGCCCGACGCCGATCGCCGTTACGGGCACGTTCAGCTCCGCGAGGCGATCTATCCACGGCCGTTCCATCCACGGCGGATCGGGCGGCACGTACCCGTCATCTGCCGCCGCCGCGGTGATCCGCAAGTGCGCGAAGAACTCCTCGGCGTGATCGCTCATCATGGCGAGCTCAAGCTCAACTCCTGCTGGCTCGCGGTCCGGCCCCGCGGTATCGCGAACGGTCTGCAGGAGAATTTCACGCCGCCGGCCAGGGTCCGGCTCTTGGAGAGCGCCGGCAATCGGCCCGAAAGCCTCACGCGCTTCGTCCAGGCTGGATTGGTCAACATCCAGGCCGGAGAGGTCAACGCGGACGTCGTCCGGGATAGAGTCAAGCACCGGCTGGAAAAAGACCAGGCCTTTCGCCAACCCGGCTTCCCCGAGGGCGAAGGCGAAACGAGCCGCCCCGCCTGCCCCAGCCACCAGGTGAAAGCCGCCGTCGGGAGCCAGGCGCCGCGCCATATCAACGAACTCGGGAGTATCTGCCGTCCAGGGTACTTGCTCATGCTGGTCGAAGTGGATGACCTCGGCGCGACTGCGGACCCGGTCCGGGATGTCATACCACATCCGATAATCCCCGAACCTTTCCGGAATGAACAATACGCTGGGCAAACTCATGCTCCTAATATAACACCATTGGGGCATTTGACACCAGGTCAGCCGACCGGGATCATGGATTACAGGCCGCACTCCCCCACGCAGGCCGTTCCGTACGCGCCAGCGCAGGCAGTGCACTCCGCGCAGGGGATCGGGGGCGGGTTCTTAAAAACAATCCCGGCAACGCAGGTAATGCAATCTTGTACGCATCCCGCACCTGCTCTGCGTCCGATACACGCGACGAAACACGCGAGTTGTTTTGCAGTGATGGCGGGTTCTGCCTCGACGGTGCTGCTCGGGACGACGGCGTCCCTCGGAACGGCGCTTGCCTGTACACGACCGTCTGACACCGTCAGGTCAGCCAGCGGAGTACCTCCCACCGAGTAATACCGGATCGCATGGCCCGACGAGCCGAGGCTCACGGCGGCGGGATTGCCGCCCCGCATCGCACCTGGCGAGATGTTGATGAAGGTGAGGATCCTGTCGCGGGGATGAGTCAGCATCAGGGTCACCCGTCCGTCGCTGCGCACCAGGTAGGCCTCCTGTTCGACCGCACCCCAGGTGCGTATGGCCCGCTGCGCGGGGACTGTGGCCAGTGCCGCCTTCACCTCGGCCGGATCGGCGGCCGTAGGCTTGCTCTCGCCTGGCAGCGCCGAAGCGAACGCCGTTCCCGACACCGACATCAGCGCCCAGCCAGCCGCTCCGACCAGAGCGCCACCGATGATCCCGCGACGGGAAGGCCCGTACGACTCAGCCGACCTGGCCAGCCGCGCCCGCCACTCGGCGGCGAGCAGCCCGGCGATGGCGGCCGAACGGCGCCATCCGATGACACCCGCCAAGCGCCGGCGCATCGCCCAGCCGCTGAGAACCTCGAGGCCGTTGTCGTCAGCGACTAAAAGCGACGGGCGGTCGGGGGCCTGTAGGCCAGCGTGGCCGAGTAGCTCCGTGACCTCAGGATCCTCGAGGGGCCGGGCCTCCAGGCCGGTGACCGACAGGCCGCGCACCATCCGGGCGACTTGGGAACACGCATGGCAGCTGTGCTGGAAAAGAACGATGTACCTCATTGAATTGTCCTTTTCTCTCCTAGTATGCCGACCGCTGGGCGGGCGGGCCTCGGTGCTCGCAGAGCCGAGATCGCCTGACCATGGCTACGGGTGATTCTGGTCCGCGCCCCTGCGAGGCGGCATCCCGAGATCACCTAGTCTTCGTGGCTAGATCCGGCTAAGGCGCCGACTTGCGGCATCTGCCGCACAACCTGGCCGGCGCGGTCGAGCGCGCCGGCGCCGCCGGGAAACGGCCCTCCACTCACAGCCAGACCTAGCCAGCAAAACTAGGTGATCTCGGGATGCCGCCTCGCCTGGGCGCGGACCAGAATCTGCGTGAGGCCAGCGTTTGCGCGGCCCTGGCCTGACCTTTCAGTCTCAGGAAGGATGCCGATGATGCTCCGGCGATGCTTAATCATCCTTACCGGAGGAGCGGTCGTGGCGCTCAGCGCCATGGCGGCGCCGGCCGTCGCCTCGACCGCTGCTCTCAGCGTGGCCCGGCAGGCCACTTCCACCGCACCTACGATAACTCCGGCCACATCGGCGGACCCCACGCCGACCGGGCCGACGACGATAACAGTGACCATAGACAATGTAGGTCTCGATTGCTTTTACCCTGGTGTCATATACTCCGTCGATACCACCGGCATTCACGTCAGGGCGCTGCCAGATGGCTCAATAGAAGCCTCGATCGGTGAAGGCCGATGGTTCGATAGTTTGTGGGACATTAACGGCGAAGGTCCGTACCATTGCATCACGGACGCGGACGTTGCCGGACAGCAGTGGGTACTTGGCTTTCCAAACTATAACTCGAACATAGAGGGCTACGTCGGGCTTGATTACCTGTACTTCGTTGAGTACGTCACTTAGCCTCGATCCACCGCATGTAGCCGGGCGCGGTCCGCTGGTCTCGGTGCGCGGTTCACGCCGCGACGTCGCCGGGCTCGAGCAGCGGGCCCCACGCCTCGCGGACCCACGGCGGCAGGTACATGTCGTCCCACAGCCGCGCCAGCTCAGGCCCGTTGACCAGCGCGCAGATGTCGGCCAGCGTCCCCTTCACGAGCACGATCTCGTACAGGTCGCGGCGGCGCAGCCGGTCGGACAAATCCCACCGCACGCTCCGCGGGTCGGGACCAGACCAGAACAGCCGGGCAGGCAGACTGGCCATGCCCTCCAGCGGGCCCCGCAGCTCACCCAGGGAGCCTGGCATCGGCACCCGCCGACACTCTCCGCTGTCCCAGCCCAAAGCGTCGGTAGTGATCACACTTGGGTTATTACCCGCGCCTGCGACCGATAAGCCACGCTGCGGCGAGGGCCGGGCACCGGGGGCCTTGGCCAGCCGTGTTCTAGTCGGGCGTCCCGAACCAGGTGCCCAGCGCCTCGGGCAACCCGCCGGTCAGGTCCCCGGCGTCCAGGCCGGCCGCCCAGGCGACGTACCCGTCCGGCCGGATCAGCATCGCGGCGGCGGGCGCCGGCTCGGTAACGGGGCGGCCGACGACGACGTTCACCCGGTCCTGCCAGGGCGAGGCCGCCCCGGCCAGCGCGGCGTTCGCGATTGGGCCGGAGCCGCTGAGATCGAGTAGCACGCCGCGCGCCGGCCGGACCAGTTCAGCGACCCGCGTGGCGCCGCCGTCCGGGCGCATCAGGCGCAGGTCCGGCGCGAACCGGCCGGCGAGCGGGTGCCGCCCGGCCGCGCCGGCGGGCATCGGGTACCGGACGTCGGAGCCCTCTACGATCGAGCCGACGTGTCGCAGCGCATCGGGTTGCTGCATCAGCTCGCCGAACAGCTCGCGCAGCGCTTCGCCGTACTCGCCGCGGGCTGAGAGCGCCTTCTGCGCCCTGGTGTGCATCAGGGCCCGCCGCCCGGCCAGGAACCGCTCGGTGTGGTAGGAGTCCAGCAGGCCGTCCGGTGCCCAGCCGGCGACCTGCGCGGCGAGCTTCCAGCCGAGGTTGATCGCGTCGAGCATGCCGACGTTCAGCGACCCTCCGGCCCCGAGGATGTGCGCCGCGTCGCCCGCGAGCAGCACCGGGCCCGCACGGTAGCGCTCGGCCTGCCGGCTGTTCCCCACGATCCGGGTCAGCCACTGCGGATCGCTCATCGGCACGTCCGCGCCGAGCACACGGCGGACGCTGTCGCGCAGTTCGTCGAGGGTCATGGGCGCCTGCGGGTCCTCTGGCCCCGACGAGCCGCGCGCGAGCGAGCCGCCCGGCGCCGATGAGCCGTCCGGCGCCGACGGCTCGTTCTCCAGGGTGAACACGATGAACATGCCGGGCCGGGCGCTCTTGTCGAGCGAGGTGAGCGGCGCGAGCGAATAGGCGCCGCGAGGCGTGTGCGTCGTCTGCATCAGCGGCACCCGGCCGACGCCGGGCACCTCGGCCGCGTCGGGCGCCCGGCCGGCCGGCACGAGCCGGACGGTCGGTAGCAGCACCCGGCCGATCCGGGACGTCTCCGCCGAGGTCACGCCAGGGAAGCCGATGCCGGCCTGCTTGCGGACCAGGCTGTGCGCACCATCGCAGCCCGCGACGTACCGCGTGCGGAGCCGGTACTCGCCATCCGGGCCGCGCACATCCAGCGTCGCGGGCGAGTCGTCTCCGGGCAGGGACATCGCCAGCACCTCGTGGCCGCGCCGGACGCTCCCGCCGAGCTCGCGCAGCCAGTCGTCGAGCAGCATCTCGAGCCGCCGCTGGGGTATCGCCAGGATGTGCAGCGGGCTCCGGCCCGGGCCCAGCCTCAGGAAGTCGAGCCGCAGCGGGCCGAACGGGAACTGCGGCACCGGGCCGGTGTATGTGGTCTCCGCCCCGAACCGCTCGGCCAGACCCCGGTAGTCCAGCGCCGGCACGATCTGGCCGACCAGGCCGTTGCCCTTGGGGATCCCACTGATCTCCGGCAGCCGCTCCAGCACCACCGGGTCGGCGCCGCCCAGCCGGAGCTCGGCCGCGAGCACAAGCCCGGTGGGGCCGCCGCCGACGATCACCACGTCGGCCGGCTCCGTCCTCCGGCTCGTAATGCCCGTCACCTGCCCTCGTCCGGACCCCGTGCGCGACGACTGTCGCAGCGCGCCCGGGCTACCCCTGGTAGTAGCGGTCCACCACCGTGAACACCTCGTCCAGGATGGCCAGGCCCTCCTTGGCCTCGGCCTCGGACACCGTGCACGGGGGCACCACGTGCATCCGGTTGTAGTTCAGGAACGGCAGCAGGCCGCGCGCCTTGGACTGGGCCATGACCTCGTTCATCGCCTCGGAAGACCCGCCGTACGGGGCCAGCGTGGCCCGGGTGGCGCGGTCCGAGACCAGGTCCAGGGCCCAGAACACGGCCAGCCCGCGGACCTCGCCGATCACCGGGTGCCGCCCGGCCAGCTCGCGCAGGCCCGGGCCGAGCACCTCCTCGCCGATCCTGACCGCGTTCTCCAGGACGCCCTCGTCCTTCATCGCGTCGATCGACGCGACAATGGAGGCACAGGCCAGCGGGTGGCCGGAGTAGGTCAGCCCGCCGGGGAACACCCGGTCGTCGAAGGTGGCGGCGATCTCGTCGGAGATGATCACGCCGCCGACCGGGACGTACCCGGAGTTCGAGCCCTTCGCGAACGTGATCAGGTCCGGGACCACCCCGTGCTGCTCGAACGCGAACCAGGCCCCGGCCCGGCCGAAGCCGCACATCACCTCGTCGGCGATGTAGGCGATGCCGTACTTGTCGCACAGGGCCCGGACCCCGGCCAGGTAGCCGGGCGGCGGGACCAGCACGCCGGCCGTGCCCACGATGGTCTCGATCAGGATCGCCGCGATCGTGGCCGGGCCCTCGAAGATGATCACCTGCTCCAGGTGCTCCAGGGCGCGCCGGCACTCCTCCTGCTCGGTCGCGGCCCAGAACGCGGTCCGGTACAGGAACGGGCCGAAGAAGTGGACGTGGCCGGTGGCGTACTCGTTCGGCCAGCGCCGCGGGTCGCCGGTCGAGACGATCGCCGCCCCGGTGTTGCCGTGGTAGGACCGGTAGAAGCTGAGCACCTTGTCCCGGCCGGTGTGCAGCCGGGCCATCCGGATCGCGTTCTCGTTCGCGTCCGCGCCGCCGTTGGTGAAGAACACCTTGTTCATGCCGTCCGGGGCCAGTTCCGCGATCCGGCGAGCCGCCTGCGACCGCGCCTCGTTCGCGTGCTGCGGGGCGACCGTGGCCAGCCGGGCCGCCTGCTCGGCGATCGCGGCGGTCACCCGCGGGTGCTGGTGCCCGATGTTGGTGTTGACCATCTGGGAGGAGAAATCCAGGTACCGCTGGCCGTCGTAATCCCAGACGTACGAGCCCTCCGCCCGCGCGATCGCCAGGGGCCGCAGCGTCCGCTGCGCCGACCAGGAGTGAAAGACGTGCGCCCGGTCCATGGCCACGACCTCGGCGCCGCGCTCCGGGTCGGTCGTGGGTGCGGTCATGAATGCCTCCCGCTGGTCGGGCCGGCGCCGCCTGTGGTGACGGCCCGGCCTGCGAATGTCTGCTCAGCAGATAAGACGATTATTCGCCCGTCGCCGCGACGCCGCCACCGCGCGGCTGCCACGCTCGCCACGAGACGGGGCGTCAAAGATCGAATCAGCGATTGACGGGGAAGCCCAGGCTCACCCCTCCGTGGCTGGGGTCGAGCCAGCGCGACGTGACCGCCTTGCCGCGGGTGTAGAAGTGCACACCCTCGGTCCCGTGCACGTGCGTGTCGCCGAACAGCGACGACTTCCAGCCGCCGAACGAGTAGAACGCCATCGGCACCGGGATCGGCACGTTGATGCCCACCATGCCGACCTCGACCTCGTGGGTGAACCGCCGGGCCGCGCCGCCGTCGTTGGTGAAGATGGCGGTCCCGTTGCCGTACGGGTTGCCGTTGATCACGGCCAGCGCCTCGTCGTAGCCCGGGGCGCGGACCACCGAAAGCACCGGTCCGAAGATCTCGTCCCGGTAGCAGCTCATCGCGGGCGTGACGTGGTCAAGCACCGACGGGCCCAGCCAGAACCCGTCCGGCGCTCCCCCGGTCACCGGGTGCTGGCGGCCGTCCACGGCCAGCACCGCGCCCTCGGCCACCCCGGAGTCCAGGTAGGAGGCGACCTTGTCCCGGTGCGGGCCGGTGACCAGCGGGCCCATCTCGGACCGCTCGTCGTCGCCGGGGCCGACCCGCAGGCCGGGAATCCGGCTGGAGATCTTCTCGACCAGCTCGTCGCCGACCGGATCGACCGCGACCACCACCGAGATCGCCATGCACCGCTCGCCCGCCGAGCCGAAGCCGGCCGATACCGCGGCGTCCGCGGCCAGGTCCAGGTCGGCGTCGGGCAGCACCACCATGTGGTTCTTGGCCCCGCCCAGCGCCTGCACCCGCTTGCCCGCCGCCGTCCCGGTCTGGTAGATGTACCGGGCGATCGGGGTCGAGCCGACGAAGCTCACCGCCTTGACCCCGGGATGCGTGAGCAGGGCGTCGACCGCGTCCTTGGCCCCGTGCACGACGTTGAACGCCCCGTCCGGCAGCCCGGCCTCGGCCAGCAGCTCGGCCAGCATCACCGAGGCGCTCGGGTCCTTCTCCGACGGCTTGAGCACGAAGGCGTTGCCGCAGGCCAGCGCGATCGGGAACATCCACATCGGCACCATGGCCGGGAAGTTGAACGGGGTGATCCCGGCCACCACGCCCAGCGGCTGGCGGATCGAGTACGCGTCCACGCCGGTCGAGACGTTCTCCGAGAACCCGCCCTTGAGCAGGTGCGGTATGCCGCAGGCGAACTCGACCACCTCGAGCCCGCGGGACACCTCCCCGGCCGCGTCCGAGGCCACCTTGCCGTGCTCGGAGCTGATCAGCGCGGCCAGGTCCGACTTGTGCTGCTTGATCAGCTCGCGGAACGCGAAGAGCACATCGGCCCGCTTGGTCAGCGACGTCTCCCGCCAGGCCGGCCAGGCCTGTGCCGCCGCGGCCACGGCGGCGTCGACCTCGGCCGCGGCGGCGAAGTCCACCGTGCCGGAGACCTGACCGGTCGCCGGGTTGTAGATGTCACCTCGTCTGGCTGACTCGCCTGTCCAGGGCTTGCCGCCGATCCAGTGCGACACGTGCTTCATGTGCGCGATCACCTCGGTCCTGGTCGCTTCTACCGCAAGTCTGCCGTCCGCCCCGGCTCCGGCGCCAGTCGCGGTGCCCGCCCGCGGGCCGGCAGAGAAACCGCGCCTCGGAGGTGAACCACATCGCGCTACGACTCGTGTAGCAACGGGTAACCGAATCGCGACAACCACCCCGCTGGCCAGACGGTCGTTGGCCCTTCACAAGGGCAGCACAGTCGAAAGGCAGCACAGTGAGGCTTAGGCATCCCGCAATACCCGCTATCTCAGTTATCCCGGCCATCGCGGCGCTGGCCGTGGCGCTCGGCCTGGTCCTGGCCGCGTGCGGATCCAGCGCAACGACCCCGCACCTGGCGGGGGCCCGGCAGGCGGCCCCGTCGTTCCTGAGCCAGTTGCATTCCGTCTCGCAGGTCGCCTCCACGGTCCCGGGCAACGGCGACGTGAACCCCTACGGGGTGGCCGTGGTCCCGGCGTCCGCCGGGCGGCTGGTCGCCGGCGACACGCTGGTCAGCAACTTCAACGACAAGGCCAACGTCCAGGGCACCGGCACGACCATCGTCCAGGTCTCGCCGTCCGGCTCCACCCGGCTGTTCGCCCACCTCGCCTCGCTCCCGGCCGGCCTGGCCTGTCCCGGGGGCGTGGGGCTGACCACCGCGCTGAGCGTCCTGCCGGGCGGCTGGGTGCTGGTGGGCAGCCTGCCGACGATGGCCGGCGGCGCCCTGCCCGGCGCCGATCCGGCCGGCTGCCTGATCGTGCTGAACGACCAGGGCATGCCGGTCAGGACGTTCACCAACTCCCGCATCGTGGGCCCGTGGGACATGACCGCCACGTCGAACGCGACGTCGGCGCAGGTGTTCGTGTCCAACGCCCTGGGCGGTAACACCAGCACCCACGACGGGGTTCCGGTCGCGGGCAACTGCACCGTGGTGCGGCTCGACCTAGCGCTCGATGGCGCCTCTCCCCCGGTGCTGACCAGTTCGACGGTCATCGGGACGGACTTCCCGTGGATCGCCAACAAGGCCGCGCTGGTCCTCGCGCCCACCGGGCTGGCCCTGGGCCGCAACGGGACGCTGTACGTGGCCGAGACGCAGACGAACTCGATCTCGGCCATCCCGGGAGCGCTCACCCGCACCACCGCGGTCGCCGCCCCGTCGGGCACGATCGCGGCCGGCGGTGCGCTCAACGCGCCGCTGGGCATGACGATGGCGCCGGACGGCGATCTCATCGTGGTCAACGGCAACGACGGCAACGCCGTCGAGGTCAGCCCGGCGGGTAAGCAGGTCGCGACCAAGACGCTGGTGAAGGACGGCGCTGGAGACCTGTTCGGAATCCAGGCGACCACCAACGGCCTGCTGGCGGTGAACGACGGGACCAACGCGCTGGACCTGTATCGCTTCTGACGAGGGCAGGCCGGGCGTCAGTTAGCTGAGCGCCGTCGCCCGCCGGTCGACGGCGCTCAGCGCGTCGGTCAGCAGGCCCAGGCCCTCCTTCGCGTCGGCCTCGGACAGGGTCAGCGGCGGCGCTATCCGGAGCGAGTTACCGAACAGCCCGCCCTTGCCGATCAGCAGCCCGCGCTCGCGGGCCTCCTCCAGCGCGCGGCCGGCCAGGGCCGGGCTCGGCGCCCGGGTGACCGGGTCGACCAGGTCCACGGCGAACATCAGGCCCTTGCCCCGGACCTCGCCGACCGTGGCCAGCGGCCCGGTCGCGTCCCGCAGCCCGCCGATGAGCAGCTTGCCCAGGACCGCCGCGTTGCGCTGCAGGTCGTGGGCGAGCAGGTAGTCGAGCGTGGCGTTGGCTGCCGCGGTCGAGAGCGGGTTGCCGCCGAAGGTGGATATGCCGTTGCCGACCGGGCCGTCCATCAGCTCGCGGCGCGCGACCACGCCGCCGATCGCGAACCCGTTGCCGAGGCCCTTGGCGAACGTGATCATGTCAGGGACCACGCCATGCGCGTCGATCCCCCAGAAGTGCTCGCCGGTCCGGCCCCAGCCGGTCTGCACCTCGTCGGAGATCAGCAGGATGCCGCGCTCGGCGAGGACCTCGTGGTAGGCCCCGAACAGCCCGTCGGGCGGCATCGCGAACCCGCCCACGCCCTGGATCGGCTCGGCGATCAGGCATGCCACGTCGCCCGCGGTGGCGGTGGCCAGCACGTGGCGCAGATCGGCCACGGCGGCGTCGATGTACTCGGCGTCGGACATCCCGGCGAACCCGGGCAGATACCGGTCGGTGCCGTGCAGGTAATGCACCTGGAACGGGGCTAGCTGCGAGCTGCGCCACGCCCCGTTCCCGGTGATCGCGACCGCGCCGAACGAGCGCCCGTGGTAGCTGTTGCGCAGCGCGAGCACCTGGTTGGACCGGCGGGCCGCGGTGGCGAGCAGCAGAGCGGTCTCGTTCGCCTCGGTGCCCGAGTTGGTGAGGAACACCTTGGCGTCCGGTATCCCGGACAGCCGGGCGATCTTCTCGGCCAGCTCGATCTGGTTGCGGATCAGGTACAGCGTGGAGGTGTGCACCACGCCGGCGGCGATCTGGCGTTCCACGGCCTCGCGCACCGCGGGAACGTCGTACCCGAGCATGTTGGTCAGGATGCCGCAGAAGAAGTCCAGGTAACTGCGGCCGGCCGCGTCGGTGACGCGGCTGCCGGATCCGCTGACGATCTCCAGCGGCTCGTCGTAGTACAACGCCACCCAGTTCGGCATGACCTGCCGGTGCCTGTCATAAAGCTCGCCCATGCAGCCAGCCTAAGCCCGCGCACCCCAGGGTGGCTGGGCGGTCAGGTTCGCTGCTCGCGCACCTGGCGCTTGATCCGGGCCAGCATCGCGGCCAGGCCGCGCAGCCGTAGCGGGCTCACCAGGTCGGTCAGCCCCAGCTGGCTGGAGAACTCGCCCGGGGTGGCGAGTACCTCGTCGGCGCTCAGGCCGTCCAGGCCGGCGTGCAGGATCCCCGCGAAGCCGCGGGTGGTGGGCGCCTCCCTCGGGGCGTCGAAGAACAGGTGGACGACGTCGGCGCCGTCCACCTCGACCGCCAGGAACAGCGG
>JASHUI010000132.1:0-2750 GCA_030040095.1 Streptosporangiaceae bacterium
CGCTGGTGTTCCTGCTGATCGAGGCACACGGGGCGGGCACCGCGACCGTCGGGCACCTGATCTTCCGCCGGCTGACCGCCGACCTGCTGTGGAACACGGTCCGGCTGACGGTCGTGGTCACCGCGGCGTGCGCGGTCATCGGGACCGCCGCGGCCTGGTGCGTCGAGCGGACCAACCTGCCCGGGCGCCGGGTCTGGGCGGTGCTCGTGGTGGTCCCGCTGGCCATCCCCGACTTCGTGGTCAGCTTCGGCTGGGCGTCGCTGTGGACCTGGGTGCACGGCTTCCAGGGCGCGGTCGTGGTGATGACGCTCGCCGTGTACCCGCTGGTCTACCTGCCGGTCGCGGCCAGCCTGCGGTCCGCCGACCCCGGCCAGGAGGAGGTGGCGCGCAGCCTGGGCGTCGGCCGGGTGCGCACGTTCGCCCGGATCACGCTGGGTCAGGCGCGCGGGGCGATCCTGGGCGGCTGCCTGCTGGTGGCCCTGGTGCTGCTGGCCGAGTACGGCGCGTTCGAGATCCTGGGCTACCAGACCTTCACCACCGAGATCTTCACCGAGTTCTCCGTGTCGTTCAGCGTGCCGGCCGCCTGCGCGCTGTCGCTGGTGCTGGTCCTGCTCAGCCTGCTGGTGCTGGCCGGCGAGGGGATGTTGCGCGGCAACGGCCGGGTCAGCCGGTCCGGCCCGCTCGCCGCGCGGCAGACGCGGCCGCACCGGCTGGGCCGGGCCACGCTGCCGGTCCTGGCCGGGTTCGCCGTGCTGACCCTGCTGGCGCTCGGCGTCCCGGTCGGCTCGAGCATCTACTGGATGGTCGCGCAGACCTCCCACGCGATCCTCGGCGTGTCGCTGGCCAGCGCCGCGCTGCACACGGCGCTGTATGCGGCGGCCGCCGGGGCCCTGGCCACCGTCGCCGCGCTGCCGATCGCCCTGCTCGCGGTCAGGTACCCCGGCCGGATGCGGTACCTGCTGGAGCGCAGCACCTATATCGTCCTGGCCGTGCCGGGCGTGGTCGTCGCGTTTGCGCTCTCTTACTTTTCTGAACGGTACGGCAGCGGCTTTCTCTACCAGACCAGCCCGCTCCTGGTCATCTGCTACTCGATCATGTTCTTCCCGCTGGCGCTGGTGGGCGTCAAGGCTTCCCTGGCCCGGGCCCCGGTCAGCCTGGACGAGATCGCCCGGTCCCTGGGCCAGCGGCGGCTCGCGGTGCTCTGGCGGGTCACCCTGCGGCTGGCCGGCCCCGGCCTGGTCGCGGCGTTCTGCCTGGTCTTCCTGTCCGTGGTCACCGAGCTCACCGCCACCCTGCTGCTGATCCCGACCGGCGTGCAGACGCTGGCCACCCAATTCTGGGCCTACGAGCAGAACCTGGCCTACGGGCAGGCCGCTCCGTTCGCGCTGGTCATGATCGCGGTGGCGGCACTGCCGAGTTACGTGCTCGGCCGCTTCTTCGACCGCACCGCCCATTCGTAGGATGACCGCATGACGCAGCTCGTGGTGACCGGTCTGCACAAGGCATTCGGCGAGCACCCGGTCCTCACCGGCCTGGACCTGGAGGTGCCGGCGGGCGAGCTGACCGCGATCCTGGGCCCCTCCGGCAGCGGCAAGACCACGCTGCTGCGGGTGCTCGCCGGGTTCGAGCGCGCCGACGCCGGCACGGTCACGATCGGGGACACGGTCGTCGACGGCCCCGGCACGCACCTGCCGCCCGAGCGAAGGAATATCGGGTACGTACCGCAGGAGGGCAGCCTGTTCCCGCACCTCACGGTGGCCGCCAACATCGGCTTCGGGCTGCCCGTTCGCAAGCGCCGCGGCCCGGTCATCGCCGAGTTGCTGGAGGCGGTGGGCCTGGCCGGAATGGGCCAGCGCTACCCGCACCAGCTCTCCGGCGGACAGCAGCAGCGGGTGGCGCTCGCGCGGGCGCTGGCCATCCGGCCCAACGTGGTGTTGCTCGACGAGCCGTTCGCCTCCCTGGACGCGCACCTGCGCGCCAGCGTCAGGGCGGACGTGCAGCGGCTGCTGGCCGAGGCCGGCATCACCGGCGTCCTGGTCACCCACGACCAGGACGAGGCGCTGTCCACCGCCGACCGGGTCGCGGTGCTGCGCGACGGCCGGATCGCGCAGTGCGCCGCCCCGCAGGACCTGTACAACCGGCCGGCCGACGCCGACATCGCCCGGTTTATCGGGGACGCCAACCTCATCGAGGGTGTGCTCGACACCGACGAGGTGGACACCATGCTGGGCAGGTTGCGGGTGGAGCCCGCCTGCCTGGCGGGGCTGGCGCCGGCCGCCGCCGGGAGAGTCCAGGCAGCCGGGCTCGACCGGCAGCCGCCCCAGGATGGTGTCGACCGTGCCGGTGTCCAGCACGCCCTCGAGGAGGTTCGCGTCGCCGATGAACCGGGCGATGTCGGCGTCGGCCGGCCGGTCGTACAGGTCCTGGGGGGCGTCGCACTGCGCGATCCGGCCGTCGCGCAGCACCGCGACCCGGTCCGCGGTGGACAGCGCCTCGTCCTGGTCGTGGGTGACCAGGATCCCGGTGATCCCGGTCTCGGCGAGCAGCGCCTGGACGTCCGCCCGGACGCTGGCGCGCAGGTGCGCGTCCAGCGAGGCGAACGGCTCGTCGAGCAGAACGATCTTGGGCCCGATGGCCAGCGCCCGGGCCAGCGCGACCCGCTGCTGCTGGCCGCCGGAGAGCTGGTGCGGGTAGCGCTGGCCCAGGTTGGCCAGGCCCACCGCCTCGAGCAGCTCGGCCGTGGCCGGCCC
>JASHUI010000133.1:0-2637 GCA_030040095.1 Streptosporangiaceae bacterium
CCGGCTCCGCCATCTCGGCCTGGACCTGCGGGCCATCGCGGCCGCCGAGCGGGCCGGGCTGCTGCTGCGCGTCAGCGACCAGATCGTGCTCGCCCCGGGGGCCGACGCGGTGGCCGGCCGGATGCTGGCCGACCTGCCGCAGCCGTTCACCGCGGCCGAGGCCCGGATGGCGCTGCAGACCACCCGCCGCGTCGCGATACCGCTGCTGGAGTTCCTCGACCGGGCCGGGGTGACGCTGCGCCTGCCCGACGACCGGCGCCAGGTGGTCAGCCGGCCGGGCGGCTGAACCGCGTGGCCGACCAGGTGCCGGGCTCGGCCGGGGGCGCTCCGGTCGAGATCCAGCGGGCCAGGACCGCCGCGGTCGCGGGGGCATTGAGTATCCCGGTCCGGAAGTGCCCGGAGGTGAGCCAGGCGTTATCCAGGCCGGGGACGCGGTCGATGACCGGCCGCCGGTCGGGATGGCGCGGGCGGAAGCAGCACCACTGGTAGGCGATGCCCAGTCCCTTGGCCGCGGGCAGCGCGGCGGCCAGGCTGTCCATGATCGACTGGATCACCTCCGGCTGCACGGCCGGGTCCTCGTCGCCGATGTCAAAGGTGCCGCCGGCCAGCAGCCGCCCGTCCTCGAGCTGCGTGGCCACGGGCGCGACGATGCCGGGCAGCTTGACCGAGGTGACCTCGGTGACCAGCAGGTGTCCCTTGACCCGGTCGGACGGGATGGTCAGCGGCAGGCCGTCGAGGACCGGGGGCTGGCCGGTGGCGAAGACCACGACGCCGGGGCTGATGTCCCCGGCGGAGGTGTGCACGCTCACCAGCCGGTCGCCGCGGACGGTGACGGCGGTGGCGGCCACCCCGGTGGCCACCGCGGGCAGGCCCGCGGCCAGCCTGGCCGCCGCCCGCAGCGGGTTGACCCGGGCCTGGCGCCGGATCAGCGCTCCCTCCATGGACCGGGCCAGGTTCGGGACGAGGTGCTCGACCTGGTCCGGGGCCAGCCACTCCACCGCCGGGGGCTGATGCGCGGCGAAACCGCCGGGATGCGGCGCCAGCCCGATCCAGTCGATGTCGACCAGCCCGACCCCGTGCGGCAGCCGCTGCTCGAGCTCGCGCCAGCGCTCCAGGCTGGCCTCCTCGAGGTCCACGAGCGGCTCAGGGTCGCTCCAGCGGTGCGGCTCGGGGATCAGCAGTCCGCTGGCTCCGCCGGTGGCGCCGGCGCCGAGCCGGCCGGTCTCGATCAGGAGCACGGAGCCCAGGCCGGCCTCGGCGCAGGCCGCGGCCGTGGCGATCCCCAAGATCCCGCCGCCGACGACCAGGATGTCCGGGCGCGGACCGGGGACGGACCCATGACCGCGGCCGAGCGTGGCACGCTCGTCCGCGGTGAGCTGATCGCGCCAGATGGCGCCGTCGACGGTCATGGTCCCTGTTATATCGTCATGCGCCGATAACCCCGAGTTAACTGGGCGCGAACGCGTCTCGCCCAGACTGGCAGCATGAGTTCAACGCTCAACGAGGAGTCGGCCCGGCTCCGGATCGCGCTCATCGCTCACGACAACAAAAAGGCGGACCTGCGCGAGTGGGCGAGGTTCAACCGCGCGGTGCTGGCCGGGCATTATCTCTGCGCGACCGGGACGACGGGCAGGCTGCTCGCCGACGAACTCGGCCTGCTGATCACCTGCGTGCAAAGCGGCCCGCTCGGCGGCGACCAGCAGATCGGGGCGAGGATCGCGGACGGCGAGATCGACATGCTGATCTTCTTCTGGGACCCGCTCGAGCCGCAGCCGCACGATCCCGACGTCAAGGCGCTGCTGCGGCTGGCGATGGTGTGGAACATCCCGGTGGCCTGCAACCGGGCCAGCGCCGACTTCCTGATCTCGTCGCCGCTGATGGACCGCGGCTACCGGCGCCGGGAGCCCGACTACGACTCCCGGGTGGCCTGACCGCCGCCGGGCGAGCCGGCCCGGCCGGCGCCGTCAGCCGTCCTGGCTGGCGCGCCAGCGGAAGGTGGTCAGGCACAGCACCAGTCCCGCGGCGATCCAGGCCAGCAGCACCAGCGCGATCCGGCCGTGCTCCCAGGAGCCTGCGGGCTCGAGCACCACCGCCTGCTGCGGCAGGAAGACCGACCGCAGCCCCTGGCAGATCCACTTGAGCGGGAAGAACGAGGCGACGTCGCGCAGCCAGGCCGGCACTAAGGTGGCCGGGACGTAGACCCCCGAGATGAACTGGAGCACCGTGAACGGCATCATGATCACTGGCGTGGCGCTGCGGGCCGAGCGCGGCACGCTGCTGATCGCGATGCCCAGCAGGGAGAAGCACACCGTCCCGAGAACGAACACCCAGGCGAACGTCCACCAGCGCTCGGCCGAGGTCGGCAGGTGCAGGTTGTCGATCAGCATCCCGACCGCGATGAGCAGCGCGGTCTCGGCCACGGTGGACACCAGCACCAGGCCGGTCTTGCCGATGAAGTAGGCCCACCGGTGCATCGGCGTGCCATAGAGCCGCTTGAGCATGCCCCGGTCGCGCTCGGTGGCGATGCCGATCCCCAGGTACTGGAAGCTGGTCGCCGCGATCCCGCCGCCGATCAGTCCGGCCGCGAACAGCGTGCCCACCGACATGCCGTGCCCGGCGGCCTGGCCGCGGAAGATC
>JASHUI010000134.1:0-3317 GCA_030040095.1 Streptosporangiaceae bacterium
CCGGTGAGACCTTGCCCTGGGACGCCAGCCTGCGGCTGCCCGTCACCGGGGCCCAGCCGGCCTGGTTCTGGCCGGGCACCGGGCGCATGGAGCCGATCCGCGGCCTGCCCCCGGATCCCGCGGGCTACCAGTTCACCCGGGCCGGGGGCGGCTGGGCGATCCAGGCCGGTTCGGCGACCAGGCCCGGCTGCGGCACCTGCGCCGGGCCGCCGCTGCCGGTCTACTTCCTCGGCAGCGGGGCCCAGGCCGTCACCCAGGTGGGGCTGGCCAACGGGGTCGCGCCGGGCGCCGCCGCGGGCACGCTCTGGCTGACCAGTTACCCCGCGGACGCCAGCCTGAGCACCGCGGCCGGCCTGGCCAGGGAGGTCAGCGTGACCGGCGCCCCGGCCGGGGCGCCGGTCAGGCTCCCGGCCGGATTCCTGATCGAGCAGGCCACCGAGCGCGGGCTGCTGCTCGCCCCGGCGGCGCAGGGCCCCGGAGCAACCACCGACCGGCTCTGGGACCCGGCCACCTCGCAGGCAGGCCGCACGTTCGGCGGGGTCGTCGCGGCGAGCGCGGGCGAGATCGCCTGGGCCCCGAGCTGCGCCCCGGGCTGCCGGGTGCAGGTGCTGAACCTGACCTCGGGCCGGCAGACCACGGTGTCGCTGCCGGGCGTGAGCTCGGCGGCGAGCGGCGCGTTCAGTCCCGACGGCAGCCTGCTCGCGCTCGAGGTGAGCTTCTACAACGGCGGGGACGGCGGCCAGCTGGCCACCCAGCTCGACGTCGCGTCGGCGGCCAGCGGCCGGGTGACGGTCGTGCCCGGTACCTGGGTCAGCAGCGACGCCCTGGCCGGTTACGGTTGGCCCGCGGCCGGCGACACGCTGGTCGCCGAGCTGACGTTCACCACCAGGATCCAGGTAGCGTCGTGGCAGCCGGGCAACGCCCGGCTGGCCGTGACGGCGATCCGGCCCGGGCGAAGCTCGGCCTTGCTGATCGTGGGCTGACCGCGCTGGTGTTGACTTGCGCCATGAACGCTGATGAGCAGTACGAGCCAAGCCCGCGATCCTGGGTCCGCGAACAGGTCGATCTGTACGAGGGCTCGGGCGGCACGCAGGGCACGACGCTGCTGGACACCGGCCTGCCCGTGGTGATCATCACGAACCGCGGCGCGCGCAGCGGCAAGACGCGCAAGACGCCGGTGATGCGGGTGGAGCACGACGGCCGCTACGCCGCCGTGGCGTCGCAGGGCGGGGCCCCGACCCATCCGCTGTGGTACTACAACCTGCGCGCCTATCCCCATGTCGAGCTGCAGGATGGCCCGGCCAGGCAGGAGATGGTGGCCCGGGAGGTCAGCGGCGACGAGCGCGCGCGGTGGTGGGAGCGCGCGGTCGCGGCCTACCCGCCCTACGCCGAGTACCAGCAGAAGACGTCGCGGCTGATCCCGGTCTTCGTCCTGGAACCGGCCGGGACCGCCTGACGGCCCGGGCCGGGCCGTGCTGTTCGCCGCGAACCTGTCGATCCTGTGGCCAGAGCTGCCGCTGCCGGAACGTTTCGAACGCGCGGCCCTGGCCGGGTTCGGCGCGGTCGAGCTCTGGTGGCCCGGGGCCGCCGACGCGGAGTCGGTGCCCGGCCTGGCCGCCCGGTGGAACCTGCGCGTGGTGCTGCTGAACTTCGACGGCGGCGACACGGCGGCCGGAGAACGCGGCCTGGCCGCCGATCCTGGCCGCCGCGAGCACCTGCGCGACCACGTGCCGGCCGCGCTGCGGATCGCCCGGGCCTGCGGCTGTCCCCGGCTGAACCTGCTGATCGGGCTGCGGCAGGAGCGGTACTCGCTGGACCAGCAGCTGGCCTGCGCCAGGGACAACGTGGCGTGGGCCGCCGACCTGGCCGCGCGGGCCGGCCGCCAGATCATGATCGAAGCGGTCAACCCGGCGGACAACGGGCCGTACCTGCTGACCACGACGGCGGCCGCGGCCGGGTTCATCGGGCAGGTGGCCCGCGACAACGTCCGGCTGCAGTACGACGTGTACCACATGCAGCGAACCGAGGGTGACCTCTGCGCGACCCTGGACGCCTACTGGCCGCTGATCGGCCATATCCAGATCGCCGACGTGCCCGGCCGGCACGAGCCGGGCACCGGCGAGATCAACTACCCGTTCGTCCTCGACCACATCGCCCGCAAGGGCTACCAGGGCGCGGTGAGCCTGGAGTACCGTCCGTCGACCGGGCGGGCCGAGGATTCGTTCGGCTGGCTGCACGACTACCGCGGCCGCCGGTAGCCCGCGCTCACCCGGACGGCTTCTCCCAGACCGAGACGTGCTGCCCGCTGTCGGCGGTGAACGGCTCCCCCGCCCACCCGGCCCGCCGCTCGCGCAGCCGCAGGCCGGCCAGCCGGGCCATCAGGTCGAGCTCGGACGGCCAGACGTACCGGAACGGGTACGTGGTGAACTCGGCCCGGCCGTCGACGATCTGGTAGTAGTTCGAGCTCATCGCCTGCGTGGCCACGTCGTAGAGGTCGAACGCGCACCGGTCCGGGCCTACGCCGAACGGCACCGCGTTCTGCCCCGGCGGTAGCCTGCGCAGTTCGGGGACCATGACCTCGATGACGAAGCAGCCGCCCGGGGCCAGGTGCGCCGCGGCGTTGGCGAAGCAGGTCACCTGGGCGTCCTGCGTGGTCAGGTTCATGATCGTGTTGAACACGAGGTACACGACCGAGAACGTTCCTTCCACGCGGGTGGTCGCGAAGTCGCCGATCGTCACCCCGATCGCCTCGCCGCCCGGCTTGGCCCGCAGCCGGGCCACCATCGCCTGCGAGATGTCGATGCCGTGCACGGGGACGCCGCGGCGGGCCAGCGGCAGCGCGATCCGCCCGGTCCCGATGCCCAGCTCCAGCGCCCGGCCCCGGCCGGCCAGCCCGGCGAGAAACCCGGCCGTCGCGTCGACGACGGCCGGCCGGAACATCTGCGACTCGGAGTCGTCGTATCTGGCGGCGACGGATTCACCGAACACGCCGTCCTCACCCCGCACCGCGGGACCGTACCGCGCCCGCCTCGCCCGGCGCACCAGGTTTTCCGGCCCTGCTGACCCCCGCGGCGCTCCAGGGGCGGGCAGGCGTCTGGGAGAATTACCGCAGTGAGCCGGATACGGCCCAGGGCCTGGGCGGAGGGGGCGGTCCCTGACCGGCTGACCAACGTCGTGCCTGATTGGCTGGTGGAGACCGTGCGGCTGCAGCATGCGCCGGTGCCGTGGACCGACATGATCCGCGCGGTGTTCGCGACCTGCCTGCCGCTGGCGGCCGGGATCGCCGCGGGCGACCGGTCGCTCGGCCTGCTGGTGGC
>JASHUI010000135.1:0-2710 GCA_030040095.1 Streptosporangiaceae bacterium
GCGCGGTCGGTCGCCGTGGTCGTGCTCGGGCGCCACCTGGACGCCGCCCCGGCCGCCCCGGCCGGCGATCCCCGACGCTCGCCGCTGGCCATGCCGTTCCGGCCATGGCTCTGCGCGGTGCACCCACCGGGTGGCACTCAATAGGCTGGGACCGTGCCGCAGGAACCTTCATCACGCACCGCGCTGGTGCGGCGGGCGCGCCGCATCTACCGCGAGCTCGCCGCGCTCTACCCCGATGCGCACACCGAGCTCAACTTCAGCACGCCGCTCGAGCTTCTGGTCGCGACCATCCTGTCCGCGCAGTCCACCGACAAGGGGATCAACCAGCTCACCCCGGTGTTGTTCGCGCGCTACCGTACCGCGGCCGACTACGCGTCCGCCGACCGCGACGAGCTAGAGAAGATCATCCGGCCCTCCGGCTTCTTCCGGGCCAAGGCCAACAGCCTGATCAATCTGGGTCAGGCTCTGTGCACCCGGTTCGGCGGCGAGGTGCCGCCGCGGATGCAGGACCTCGTGACCTTGCCGGGCGTGGGCCGCAAGACGGCGAACGTGGTGCTCGGCAACGCGTTCGGCATCCCCGGGATCACCGTTGACACCCACTTCACCCGGCTTTCCCGGCGGTTCGGCTGGACCACCGAGACCGACCCGGTCAAGATCGAGGAGGACGTCGCCTCGCTGTTCCCGCGCAAGGACTGGACGAATCTGTCGCACGTCGTGATCTGGCACGGACGGCGGGTATGTCACGCGCGCAGGCCCGCCTGCGGGGCCTGCGCGGTGGCCGACCTGTGCCCCTCCTTCGGCGAGGGCCCCACCGACCCGGAGATCGCGCGCAAGCTGGTCAAGCCCGGGCCGTTCTCGTGACCCGCGGCGGGCGGTCCGCCGGCGAGGGGGAGGTTCCCGGCTGGCTGGCCGCCCTGGCCCAGGCCGCGGCCGGGATGCCGGTCCCGCCGCCGATGCGTCCACCGCCGGACGGCGGCCGCCCCTCCGCGGTGCTGATCCTGTTCGGCGACGGCCCGGGCGGGCCCGACCTGCTGCTGGTGCAGCGCAGCCCGTTCCTGCGGCGGCACGCCGGCCAGCCCGCCTTTCCCGGCGGCGCGATCGACGAGTCCGACGGCGGCCCGGTGCCGGCCGCGCTGCGTGAGGCCGCGGAGGAGGCGGGGGTTGATCCCTCGGGCGTGCAGGTGCTCGCGGTGCTGCCGGAAATGTTCATCTCGCGCAGCGGGTTCTCGGTGACCCCGGTCCTGGCCTGGTGGCGTCACCCGGTCCCGGTGGAACCGGGCGACCCGGGCGAGATCACCGCCGTCGCCCGGGTCCGGGTCGCCGACCTGGCCGATCCCGCCAACCGGCTGATGGCCCGCTATCCCTCCGGCGTGGCCGGGCCCGCCTTCCGGGTCGGGGGCATGCTGGTCTGGGGGTTCACCGCGATGATCGTGGACCGGCTGCTCGCGATCGGCGGCTGGGAACGTCCCTGGGACGCCGCGTCGGCCGAGGACCTGCCGCCCGACGTGCTGCGGGCCGCGACCGGCGGCGCTGACGCGAGTCCCTGACTTTGCTGAGAAGTCCCCTGGGCTGTCCTGCGAGCCCCCCACGCACTCGCAAACGCCCTATACGGTTGGGCTCGTGCCGGGTGATTTGCTTGACCTGATCCTCATCGTGCTCGTGATTGCTTTCGGCGTGGCCGGATACCGCCAGGGGTTCATCATCGGCGTGCTGAGCTTTGCCGGGTTCATCGGCGGCGGCGCGATCGGCGCGCTCTTTGGCCCGCGCATCGCCCGCGCGATCACGGTCGACTCTGCCTGGCAGGCTATCGTCGCCATTCTCGTGGTCTTTCTCGCCGCCATGATCGGCCAGTTGCTCGCCTCCGCGGTCGGCGTGGCCATGCGGTCCCGGCTGACCTGGCGCCCCGCCACCTTCGTGGACTCCGTCGGCGGCGCCGTCGTCAGCGTGATCTCGGTGCTGCTCATTGCCTGGCTGATCGGCTCGGCCGTCGCCTATGCGCCATTCCCGGCTATTTCTCGTCAGGTCAACAATTCCGCTGTGCTCCGGACCGTGGACCGGCTCATGCCAGCGGAGGCGAGCGTGATGTTCTCCGATTTCCGCAGCCTGCTGGAGAGCGGTCCTTACGCCCAGGTGTTCGGAGCGCTGGGCGCCGAGGGCGCGCTGGCGGTGGGCCCGCCGAGCCCCACGGTCGTGGACGCGGCCGGGGTACTGGCCGCCGGGCCCAGCATCGTCAAGGTGGAGGGAGTCGCGCCGAGCTGCCAGGAACGGATCGAGGGCTCGGGCTTCGTCTACGCGCCCGACCATGTGCTGACCAACGCGCACGTGGTGGCGGGCGTGACCGAAGGGCCCGAGGTCATCACGAGCCAGGGACAGATCAACGCGCGGGTGGTGGTCTATGATCCGCAGCGCGACCTGGCCATTCTCTACGTCCCCGGCCTCGACCTCAGCTCGCTCAGCTTCGCTCCCCAGGCCAAGATCGGCGCCAACGCGGTCGTGGCCGGGTACCCGCTGGACGGCCCGTTCACCACCGTGCCCGCCCGCATCGGTGACATCGAGGAGGCCACCAGCCCGGACATCTACCAGACGGCCCAGGTGACCAGGCAGATCTACTCGATCAGGGCCGTCGTCAAGCCGGGGAACTCCGGCGGCCCGCTGCTCACGCCGGGCGGCCGGGTCTACGGCGTGGTGTTCGCCGCGGCCACCTCGGTGC
>JASHUI010000136.1:0-4378 GCA_030040095.1 Streptosporangiaceae bacterium
GGGACGGGGAGGGTGGAGTGGGACGGGGAGGGTGGAGTGGGACGGGGAGGGTGGAGTGGGACGGGGAGGTGGGTGGGGGATCGGGGATCTGCATGACTACGGGCGCGGGGCGAGCCCGAGCATCTCGCTCGCGTTCCCCCCGAAGATTGCGGAAGCCTCGGCGTCGGGCAGGCCGAGCGCCTCGATGTTGGCGATCGTGTCCGGGACCACCGTGGGCCCGCCGAGCGGCATGTCGGTGCCGAACAGCACGTGACCCGGGCCGAAGAACTCCACCGCGCACCGGACCGCGTGCGCGTTGCCGAACAGGGCCGTGTCGGCGTAGAAGCGCCGGAAGTAGTCCATGGGCTCGGCGCCCAGGCCGGACACGATGGCCGCGCGGTCGGGGTCCTCGAGCGGCGAGGCCAGCCGCGCGGCGAAGTGCGGCACCATCGCCCCCGCGTGGTGCGTGATCACGCGCAGGTCCGGGTGCCGGTCGAGGCAGCCCGAGTACACCAGCCGGGTCATGCACACCGACGTCTCGTAGGGCCAGCCGAGCGACCACCAGATGCCGTACCGGGACCGGCCCTCGGCCGGGTAGTCGGGCCAGGCCTCGCTGCGGGTCGGGTGGATCCACAGCGCGCCGTCGAGCCCGGTCACGGTCTCGAACAGCGGCTCGAACCTCGGCTCGTCCAGCGGCATCCCGCCGACGTTGGTGTGCAGCTGCGCGCCGAGCGCCCCCAGCTCGCCCATGGCCCGGGCGAGCTCGGCGCAGGCCGCGTCGACGTCGTTCATCGGCAGCGCGGCCGCGAAGCCGGCGAACCGGTCCGGGTACCTGGCCACCAGCCCGGCCAGCTCGTCGTTGGCCGCGCGGGCCAGGTCGCGGGCCGCGGCGGGCGGCCCGAGCTGGTCGATCGGCGGCACGGCCAGCGTCAGCACCTGCACGTAGTCGCCGAACGGGTCGATCGCCCGCCAGCGGGCGTCGAGGTCGACCAGCGCCGGGTCCTCGTGGATCCAAGCCCGGAAGCCGAGGATCCGCTCGCTGACGCCGGAGCCCGAGGTGATCGCCTCCAGCCGCTCCGCGTAGGACGGGGGGAGGATGTGAGCGAACGCATCGATCTTCCGCACGTTTCTCCCCTCGCAGCCCTCGGGAGCGGCGCGGGCCCGAGGTGGGTTTGGGGGGATCGTACGCTCAGCGGCGGGGCGGATCGCGGCCCGCCGCGGTGACGGGTTCGCGGGTCAGGCCAGGCGCACCCGCACCGGCAGCTCGCGCAGGCCGTTGGTGAAGTTGGACCGGATCCGGCGGGGCGGTCCGGCCAGCTCGAAGCCGGCCACCCGGTCGGCCAGCGCGGCCAGCACCACGCGCACCTCCAGCCGGGCCAGGTGAGTGCCCAGGCACAGGTGCGGGCCGCCGCGGCCGAAGCTGAGGTGCCGGTTGGGTGAGCGGCCGACGTCGAAGGAGTCCGGGTCGGCGAACTCGGCCTCGTCCCGGTTCCCGGACACGTACCAGAGCACGACCTTGTCCCCGGCCCGGATGGCGGCGCCGCCCAGCTCGGTGCCCGCGGCCGCGGTCCGCCGCATGAAGTGCGTCGGGCAGGTCCACCGCAGCACCTCGTCGGCGGCGGCGGGCAGCAGGCCCGGGTCGCCGCGCAGCCGCTGCCACTGATCCGGGTGCTCGCAGAAGGCCAGCACGCCCTGGGCGATGGCGATGCGCGTGGTCTCGTTCCCGGCCACGACCAGGATCGAGAAGAAGTTGTCCAGGTCCGTCTCGCTGAGCCGGTCGCCGTCCACCTCGGCCCTCAGCAGCGTGGACAGCAGGTCGTCGCCGGGGGAGCGCAGGCGCCCGGCGACGACCTCGCGGCCGAGGTCCCACAGCTGCTTGCCGTACGGGCTGCGGAACGGGAACCGGCGGTAGGCGTCGGTGTCGTCCCTGCCCCAGACCACGTCGGTCACATCCGGGTCGGTGTTGGCGATCAGCCGGTCGCCGAGGTCGATGAACCGGTCCAGGTCGTCCCCGGGCAGGCCCATGATCCGGGCCAGCACCCGGATCGGCACCTGCTTCGCCACGGCGTCCACGAACTCCAGCCCACCCTCGCGCAGGCCGGTGTCCAGCACCTGTTCGGTGAGCTGTACGACGAAGTGCTGGTACGCCGCGACCGCCCGCTGCGAGAAGCTGCCGGAGACGATCTTGCGGAGCTTGGTGTGCTCGGGCGGATCGGTGTCGATGATCGTGCGGCGGGCCGCCATGTCGTCGTCGGTCGGCTCCTCGAACGAGATGCCGCGCGCCGACGAGAACGTGGCCACGTCGCGGCTGGCGGTCACGATGTCCCGGTAACAATGGACCGACCAGAAGCCCGAGTTCGGCGGGGCCTCGTCGTGCCAGGCGACCGGGGCCTCGCGCCGCAGCCGGGCAAACTCCCCGTAGGGAACGCCCCGGGCCCACATGTCGAGATCGGTCAGGTCGGCGGCCCCGGGCATGCCAGATACTTTGGCACCAAACGATTAGCCCGGCAACGCGGAAACCGTGCAGGATAGGCGCATGCGAGTCGTCGTAGTCACCCATCATGACGAGGACGCGGCCGGTTTCATCGGCGAGGCCTTCCTCGCCCGCGGGGCCGAGCTCAGCGTGCACCTGTTCCCGGAGGAGGGCCCGCTGCCCGGGTTCGACGGCGTCGACCACGTGGTGGTGCTCGGCGCGGAGTGGTCGGTCTACGACGACAGCCCGGACCGGGCCTGGATCGCGGACGAGCTGGACTGGCTGCGCCGGGCGGACGAGGCGGCGGTGCCGGTGCTGGGGATCTGCTTCGGCGCCCAGGCGCTGGCGGCCGCGCTCGGCGGCCGGGTCAGGGCCGCCCCGCGCAAGGAGATCGGCTGGAGCACGATCGAGACGTTCGATCCTGAGCTGATCCCGCACGGTCCCTGGCTGGAGTTCCACGGCGACCAGTGCTTCCCGCCGCCGGAGGCGAACGTGATCGCGCGCAACGAGGTCGGCGTGCAGGCGTTCGCGATCGGCCGGCACCTGGCCGTCCAGTTCCACCCCGAGGCCGACGGCGAGCAGCTCAGGCTGTGGCTGGAGGCCGGCGGGCGCGAGCAAGCCCAGCTCGCCGGGACCGACCCCGACCGGTTCCTGGCCCAGACCCTGGCCGAGGAGTCGGCCTCCCGGGTGCGGGCCGACGCCCTGGTGGCCTCGGCCCTGCTGCTGGCCACCGGACCCCTGGAGCTGTAGCCCGGGACTATCGTCGGAGCCGTAGCGGAATGATCTGCGGCGTTTCCTGGCCTGCGGAAGTCGCCAGTCCGCATTTAGCACGGTACTTATCCCTCATTTAGCACAGCAGTCAGCGTCCGGCCGGCGGACGGACGCGGGCCTCCCGCAGTCCGGCTCAGGCGTCCTCGACCGACCGGATGATCTTGCGGAGCAGCGCGGCGAGCTGGTTCTTCTCCCGCTCGGTGAGGCTGGAGCTGACGAACGCCTCGCCCATGTTGAACGCCGGAAACAGCCGCTCGATCACGCCGACCCCCAAGGGCTCCAGGCTCACCAGCACCAGGCGCCCGTCCGCGTCGTGCGCCCGCCGCCGGACCAGGCCGCGCTTCTCCAGGGTCTTCAGCACGCCGGTCAGCGTTCCCTTGGTGACGCCGGCCTCTTCGGCCAGGTGCCTGGTCTGCTGGTCGCCCCAGATCCACAGCACGAACAGCACGGTGAACGCGGCCCACGAGAGGTCCTCGTCGGCCAGCACCTTCTGCTCCATGTGGCGCCGGATCACGTTGGCGGCGCGGTAGATGTTCGAGACCGCGGCCATCGCCGCGAAGTCGAGCGCCTGGTCGCCGATCCGGCCGCGGATATCGCGCTCGGCCCGGACGAGATCGGTAGGGCTGCCGGCGGCGAGGCGACGGGGCATACGGCGATCGTACGTGCCGCGGGATCCGGCGGTCAGCGCCGCGCCAGAGCCTCGACCCGGGCGTGCAGTTCGGGCACGTAGCCCTCGGCCTCGGGCTTCATCAGCACGCTGCGCAGGATCCTGGCCCCGTCGCGGTCCGCCCCGATGCCCGGATGGCGGCGGGCGACATCGGCGGCCGAGGTGCGCAGCGTGCTGAGGAACACCGGGCGGTCCGGGTCGGCCATGCCGTCGGCCAGCATCCGGGCGCTGGCCCGGTCGATCGCGCTCAGGGTGCGCTCGGGCGTGGCCGGGAAATACGTGACGATGTCCAGCTCCGGGGGCTGGTAGAGCTCCAGCAGGCCGGAACCGGCGATCAGCCCCGCCCACTCCAGCGCGGCCCGGCGGCCGGCCGCCACCACCCGGCCGAGCCCGTCCGGCGCCGGGGGCAGCAGCCGGAACGTCAGCCACAGCGCGGCGGCGGCCGCTCCGGCCCGGGAGCACTCGAGGCTGATCTCGCCGAGGTGCAG
>JASHUI010000137.1:0-2920 GCA_030040095.1 Streptosporangiaceae bacterium
GCGGCGGGTTGGTTAGAGGTCGGTGAGGGGGACGTCGGGGTCGGCCAGGCGGCCCTTGTCGACCGGGTCGCCGGACCGGATCAGGGCCTGGATGTCGTCGTTGACGTCCCAGACATTGACGTTCATCCCGGCCACGACGGCCCCGTCGGACAGCCAGAACGCGATGAATTCCAGCGACTCCTTGTCGCCCCGGTAGACCACCTCGTCGTAGCTTCCCGGTTCGGGCAGCCCGGCGCACTCCATGCCGAGGTCGTACTGGTCGCTGAAGAAGTACGGCACCCAGTCGTAGTCGGCGTCCTTGCCCATCATCGAGCGGGCCGCGATCGGGCCGCTGGCCAGCGCGTTGCCCCAGTGCTCGACCCGGATCCTGCGGCCGAGCAGGGTGTTGAACGCGTTGGCGACGTCGCCGGCCGCGAAGATGTCCGGGTCCGAGGTGCGCAGTCGCTCGTCGACCACGATGCCGTCGCCGACCTCGAGACCGGCCTCGGCGGCGAGCGCGGCGTTGGGCGTGACGCCGATCGCGATGACGACGGCGCGGGCCGGAAGTTCCTGTCCGGAGGAGGTGACCGCCCCGGTCACCGCGCCGCCGGAGCCGGTCACCTCGCTCAGGCTCTCGCCGAACCGGAACGTCACGCCGTGACTGCGGTGCAGGTCGGCGAAGACCTCGCCGAGTTCGGGGCCAAGCGCCCGCTGCAGGACCCCGGATTCCGGCTCCACGACCGTGACGTCGCACCCGTACTCACGCGCGGCGGCCGCGGTCTCCAGGCCGATCCAGCCGCCCCCGGCGATGACCACGTGGCCGCCGCCGCGCAGCACGGCGGACAGCCGCTCGCTGTCCCCCACCGTGCGCAGGTAGCGGACGCCATCGAGGTCGGCTCCGGGGATGTCCAGCCGCCGCGGCGAGGCGCCGGTGCAGATCAGCAGCCGCTGGTAGGGAACCGACTCGCCGCCGTCCAGCGTGACCCGGTGGCCGGACCGGTCGATCGAGGTCACGGTCACGCCGCGGCGGAGGTCGACGTTGTTGCTGGCATACCAGCCGTCCTCGTGCACGAAGATCGACTCCCGCTTGTCCTTGCCGAGCAGGTAGCCCTTGGACAGCGGGGGCCGCTCGTAGGGCCGCTCGTCCTCCGCGCCGATCAGGACGACCGGGCCGTCAAAACCCTCCGCCCGGAGGGCTTCCGCGGCCTTGGCGCCAGCCATCATGGCTCCGACGATCACGTAGGCGGGTTCAGCAGGCATCTCGGGCTCCTTCCGGTGGCAAGACCGCTCGACGATGGCAGTCCGGGGCGAGCCGGGTTCCGGCCGGCGACGGCCTGCCGTGGCCCGGTGCGTTCAGGCTTTCATTGCCGCAGCCGGCGGTGCCATGCGATGGCCGAAGTATCCGTAAGTGAGGCGATCTGGTCGACCGCGACGCGCAGCCTTTCCTGATCAGATCCTGCCGCGGCGAAGGCGGGCCGAAACACCGGATCCAGCGTGCCGGGCCCCCCCGCCAGCACCGCCGCGGCGAGCTCGGTGATCAGCTCGCGCTCCCTGGCCTGGTTTTGCGCGGCCCCGGCGCGGCTCATCACGTACCGGGCGGTAACCCCCTTCAGCAGCGCGCACTCCAGCCGCTGCGGCCGCGGCACGGCCAGGTCGGCGGCGAACCTGGTCAGCGGGGGCCCGGCCGCGGCGGCCAGCGTGGCCCGCTGCGCGGACCCGCAGAACCGGCCGATCAGCTCGCTGGTCAGGTTCTTCAGCGCGGCGAGGGCGCGCAGCCCGCCGTCGAAGGACGCCGGCCAGCAGGGCAGCGCCATCAGGCCGGCAAAGACCTCGCCCAGCTCATCGACGGTCACCGAGCCCGGGGCGCAGTACTCGGCCGCGGTGAGCTCGGCCACCGCCGTGCGCTCGGCCGGGTCGCGCAGCGCGTCCAGCGTGATCAGGCCGGCCTGCAGCCCGTCCTCCAGGTCGTGCACGGAGTAGGCCACGTCGTCGGACCAGTCCATGACCTGGGCCTCCAGGCACTGGTGGCCGGCTGGCGCGCCCTGCCGGATCCAGGCGAACACCTCGGCGTCGTCGGCATACACGCCGAACTTGACCTGGCCGGGCCGGGCGGGCCAGGGGTACTTCAGCGTCGCGTCCAGGGTGGCCCGGGTCAGGTTCAGCCCGGCCCCGGGCACCTTGGCCTCCAGCCGGGTCAGCAGCCGCAGGCTCTGCGCGTTGCCCTCGAACCCGCCGCAGCCCGCGGCGAACTCGGCCAGGGCCGACTCGCCGTTGTGGCCGAACGGAGGGTGGCCGAGGTCATGGGCCAGGCAGGCGGCATCGACCAGGTCGGGATCGCACCCGAGCGCGGCCCCCAGCTCGCGCCCGATCTGCGCGCACTCCAGGGAATGGGTAAGCCTGGTGCGCGGGAAGTCGCCCGAACCGACCTCGACCACCTGCGTTTTGGCCGCCAGCCTGCGCAGCGCCGCGCTGTGCAGCACCCGGGCGCGGTCCCGCTCGAACGGGCCGCGCCCGGGATTTCGGGCCTCCTTCGGCGGCTCGGCTACCCAACGGGCCGTCGCACAGGCGTCGTAGCCGCCCCCCGTCACCGGCTGTCGCTACCTCCCGCTGCCTCCTCGACCGCGGCCCGGCCGGCCTCCAGCCGGGCGACCGGGACCCGGAACGGCGAGCAGGACACGTAGTCCAGGCCGGCCTCGTGGAAGAAGTGCACCGAGTCGGGGTCGCCGCCGTGCTCGCCGCAGACCCCGACGTGCAGGTCGGGGCGGGCGGCCCGGCCCTCCTGCACCGAGATCCTGACCAGGCGGCCAACGCCGTCGCGGTCGATGCTCTCGAACGGCGACACGCCGAAGATGCCCAGATCGATGTACCTGCTGAAGAACGCTCCCTCCACGTCGTCGCGGGAGAATCCCCAGGTCATCTGGGTCAGGTCGTTGGTGCCGAA
>JASHUI010000138.1:0-9822 GCA_030040095.1 Streptosporangiaceae bacterium
GGCCGCCCCGTGTCGGCCTGGCTGCCCGGTGTCGGCCTGGCTGCCGGTCCGTCCCGCCCGGGCACTTTCGGACATGAGCGCATTAGTGTGGAAGTGCCATCGTGGCTAAAACAGCAACCACGACGGGCCATCCACACTAAATCCCTCGGCTCATGGCATCGCCGGACGTGCCAGTTATGGGCGCTATGTCGGTTTCAGTGGGAGCGAAAGGGCCTGGGCGGCCGGGTTCCGGCGAGCTGCCGAATTTCGGATCGGCTGGCTCGGCCTTCTGCTCTGTCCGAAACCCGTGTCAGCTGTCCTTAATGCGGGACGCCGTCCCGTCTGGCCGTCTCGCTGCCGTTGGTCGCTGACGCGGAGCGCACGGTATTGGGCGCTCGCGGATCTCGTCGGGGGGTACGGATGTGGGCCCGGTGGAGACAGTGGGAGGCAAATGCGGTCGGCCGAGGGGGCGGCGTGGTGGGCGAGGGGCGGGCGTTGGGCCACGGGTGGGCCAGCGGCAGGCGTGGTCGGTCAGGGGGGGGCGTGGTCGGTCGGCCGAGGGCGGGCGTGGTCAGACGAGGGGGGCCGACGTGGTGGGCAAGGGGCGCGGGTGGTGGGGCGGGGGGCGGGTGGTGAGCCAGGGGCGGGTGTGGTTGCGGGGTGGCGGGATGGCCGAGGGTTCGGCGGCCCAAGGAGAGAAGGGCCGGTCCGTGGGGAACAATGCTGATATGGAGTTCACGCGCCAGCCCCCCCGCGACACGCCAAAAGACGTGGTCGTGCTCGGGTCGACCGGTTCGATCGGGACCCAGGCGGCCGACATCATCCGCCGCAACCCGGACCGGTTCCGGGTCGCCGGGCTGGCGGCGGGCGGGGGCAGCGCCGCGCTGCTGGCCCGTCAGGCGGTCGAGTTCGGGGCCGAGGTGGTCGCGGTGGCCGGCGAGGCACACGTCGACGAGCTGCGCCGGGCCATCCAGGCCGAGACCGCGCGCGCCGTGGCGGAAGGCTCGGACCGGGCTCAGCCGCCCAAGATCCTGGCCGGGCCCGATGCGATCGCCGAGGTGGCGGCCTGGCCCAGCGACGTCGTGCTCAACGGGGTGACCGGCGCGGTCGGCCTGGCCGCGACGCTGGCGGCGATCGATGCCGGGCGGGTGCTTGCCCTGGCGAACAAGGAGTCGCTGATCATGGGCGGCCCGCTGGTCGCGGAGCGGGCCGCGCCGGGCCAGATCGTCCCGGTGGACTCCGAGCACTCGGCGCTGGCCCAGTGCCTGCGCGGAGGCCGGGCCGAGGAGGTGCGGCGCCTGGTGGTGACCGCGAGCGGCGGCCCGTTCCTGCACCGCGGCCGGGACGAGCTCGAGGACGTCACGCCCGAGCAGGCCCTCGCCCACCCGACCTGGAGCATGGGCCCGGTGATCACGGTGAACTCCGCCACCCTGGTGAACAAGGGCCTGGAGCTGATCGAGGCCCACTTGCTGTTCGGCATCGGTTTCGAGGCCATAGAGGTGGTGGTGCACCGGCAATCGGTGATCCACTCCATGGTTGAGTTCGCCGACGGGTCGACGATCGCCCAGGCCAGCCCGCCGGACATGCGGATCCCGATCGCGCTGGCCCTGGCCTGGCCGGACCGGGTCCCGGACGCGGCCAGCCCGGTGGACTGGACCAAGCCGCACACCTGGACGTTCGAGCCGCTCGACGAGCATGCCTTTCCTGCCGTGACCCTGGCCCGCGAGGTGGGTACCGCGGGCGGCACGGCTCCGGCGGTATACAACGCCGCCAACGAGGTCTGCGTCGACGCCTTCCTGGCGGGCCGGCTCCGTTTCCCCGGGATCATCGATACGGTGGCCCGGGTAGTCTCGGAGCATGACGGTTCGGGCCAGGCCGTCGTTACTCTGGAGGAGGTACTCGCCGCGGACGGCTGGGCGCGGGAACGGGCGCGCGAGCTGACCGGCACCGGAGATCGTCGCTAGCCTGTGGCCGTTTCGCGGGAGGGAGACACGGCAGGATGAGCTTCCTGCTCGGGGTGGTCATCTTCATCGTGGCCATTCTCATCTCGGTCATCCTGCACGAGGCCGGGCACTTCCTGACCGCCAAGAAGTTCGGCATGAAGGTCACCCAGTTCTTCATCGGTTTCGGGCAGACGATCTGGTCCACGAGGCGTGGCGAGACCGAGTACGGGATCAAGGCGCTGCCGTTCGGCGCGTTCGTCCGGATCACCGGGATGACCACCCTGGACGAGGTCGACCCCAGGGACGAGCCGCGCTCGATGCGCAACAAGCCGGCCTGGCAGCGCGCGATCGTCATGGTGGCTGGCTCGTTCATGCACTTCGCGCTGGCGTTCGTGCTGCTGCTCATCCTCGCGATGGGGATCGGGCAACCGAACAACAACACCACGACGATCGGCTCGGTGAGCCCGTGCGTGCCGGCCAGCCTGTCGGCTTTCAACCAGGGCTCGTGCAAGAACAACCTGGGCGCGGCCCCGGCCCTCACGGCGGGGATCAAGTCCGGCGACAAGATCGTCGCGTTCGCCGGAAAGCCGGTGCATAACTGGACACAGCTCGGGACGGCCATCCGCGACCAGCCGGCCGGGGTCCGGGTGCCGGTCACGCTGCTGAGGGACGGGCGCCGTCTGACCATCTATGCCACGCCGGCCACCGTCCCCGGCCGGAAGGGCTCTTACCTGGGCATCGGCGACGCGGTGGTCTTCCAGCGTTCGGGCCCGATCGGCGCGGTGGCGTTCGCGGGCTCGGGCTTCGGCCAGGTGCTGACCGGGTCGGTGTCCGCGCTCGCGAAGCTGCCCGCGGCGCTGCCCGACCTGTTCGCCAAGGACCGGGCCAAGACCCCGGCGGGCAACGTGAGCAGCATGGTCGGCGCGGCCGACATCGCCGGCCAGGCGGTGGCGTCCGGTGGTGGCTGGGCCTACTCGGCCTCCGACCTGCTGCTGATCGTCATCTCGATCAACATCTTCATCGGCGCGTTCAACCTGCTCCCGCTGCTCCCCCTGGACGGCGGGCACCTGGCGGTCATCTTCTACGAGCGGGTCCGGGCCTGGCTGGCCCGGCTCCGCGGCAAGCCCGATCCCGGCCTGGTCGACCTGCAGCGGCTGATACCCGTCAGCGTGGGGGTGTTCGCGCTGCTGATCGGACTTGGCGTGCTACTAATGGCGGCGGACATCTTCAATCCGGTTCACCTGGTTCAGTGAGGCGACTCCCGTTATGACTGTTGATCTTGGTTTGCCTTCCGTGCCCTCCGAGCCTCTGGCCCAGCGGCGGGCGTCCCGGCAGCTGCTGGTGGGCAAGGGCAAGCATGCCGTGCCGGTCGGTGGCGGGGCCCCGGTGTCGGTGCAGTCGATGACCACGACCCTCACCGCGGACGTGAACGCCACGCTTCAGCAGATCGCCGAGCTCACGGCAGCCGGGTGCCAGATCGTCCGGGTCGCCGTCCCCTCCCAGGACGACGCCGAAGCGCTGCCGGAGATCGCCCGCAAGTCGCAGATCCCGGTGATCGCCGACATCCACTTCCAGCCCAAGTACGTCTTCGCGGCGATCGACGCGGGCTGTGCCGCGGTGCGGGTCAACCCGGGCAACATCAAGACGTTCGACGACAAGGTCGGCGAGATCGCGCGGGCCGCCTCGGACGCCGGGATACCGATCAGGATCGGCGTCAACGCCGGCTCCCTGGACAAGCGGCTGCTGGCCAAGTACGGCAAGGCAACGCCGGAGGCCCTGGTCGAGTCCGCGCTCTGGGAGTGCTCGCTGTTCGAGGAACACGGCTTCACCGACATCAAGATCTCGGTGAAGCACCACGACCCGGTCGTGATGATCAACGCGTACCGGCTGCTGGCCAGCAAGTGTGATTACCCGCTGCACCTCGGCGTCACCGAGGCCGGGCCGGCCTTCCAGGGCACGGTGAAGTCGGCCGTGGCGTTTGGCGCGCTGCTGGCCGAGGGTATCGGCGACACGATCCGGGTGTCGCTGTCGGCGCCTCCGGTCGAGGAGGTCAAGGTCGGCACCGCGATCCTGGAGTCGCTGGGCATGCGCGAGCGCGGCCTGGAGATCGTGTCCTGCCCGTCCTGCGGCCGGGCCCAGGTGGACGTGTACAAGCTGGCCGACGAGGTGACCGCGGCCCTGGACGGCATGGACGTGCCGCTGCGCGTCGCGGTCATGGGCTGCGTGGTCAACGGCCCCGGCGAGGCCCGCGAGGCCGATCTGGGCGTGGCGTCAGGCAACGGCAAGGGGCAGATCTTCGTTCGCGGCAAGGTCGTCAAGACCGTTCCGGAGTCGCAGATCGTGGAGACGCTGATCGAAGAGGCGATGAAGCTCGCGGAAGCCTCCGCGCCGGCGGAGGCCTGATCGCCGCGCCCGGCCGGTCCCGCATAATCGGGCAGGATGGCCTCATGAGACGCCTGCTGCCGCTCGCGCTGGCCGCCGCCTTCGCCCTCGCCGGGTGCACCGGCGTATCGGGAGCGACGTCGCCCGACGCCCCGGGCGGGTCCGCGGCGACCGGGGTGAGCTGGCACCCGTGCACCGCGCAGGGCGCGTCGCTGCTGTGCGGCAGTCTGCAGGTCCCGCTGGACTACAGCCGCCCGCAGGGCAGGAAGATCACGCTGGCGCTGTCCGAGGTGCCGGCCACCGCGCCGGCCGACAAGCGGCAGGGCGTGCTCCTGGTCAATCCGGGCGGTCCCGGCGGCTCCGGCCTCGGCCTGGCCGCCTTCGTGGCCGAGGGCCTGGACCCGTCGGTCGCGTCCGAGTATGACATCGTCGGCTTCGACACCAGGGGCGTCGGAGCGTCGGTGCCGTCGCTGAGCTGCGACCCGTCGTTCTTCTCCCAGGCGAGGCCCGACTACATCCCGGTCAGCTCAGCGGACGAGCAGGCCAACGAGAACCGGGCCAAGATGTATGCCGCCGACTGCGAGAAGAAGTACGGCTGGCTGCTGCCGTACATGACCACCGAGGACATCGCCCGCGACCTGGACTCGATCCGCGCGGCGCTGGGTCAGCAGCAGATCAGCTACCTCGGCTACTCGTACGGCACCTACATCGGGCAGGTGTACGCGACGCTGTTCCCGCACCGGGTGCGGCGCATGGTGCTGGACAGCACGGTCGAACCGCAGGGCGTGTGGTGGACCGACAACATCGAGCAGGACTACGCGTTCCAGTCCCGGCTCGAGGCGTTCTTCGCCTGGATCGCCTCCTACGACAGCGTGTATCACCTCGGCGCGACCGCCGCTCAGGTCAGCGACAGCTGGTATGCCGCGCGCTCGGACCTGGAGACGCACCCCATCCCCGGCCCGTCCGGCCAGCCGGAGATAGGCCCGGACGAGTTCGACGATACGTTCCTGATCGGCGGCTACGACGACAGCTACTGGCCTGGCCTGGCCGCCGCGCTGGCCGCCTACCTGAACGGTCACTCGACCAGCCAGATGGTCTCCCAGTATGACCAGGAGGGCACCCAGAACGAGAACGAGTTCGCGGTCTACAACGCCGTCGAGTGCAGCGACGTGAGCTGGCCGCGGAGCTGGTCGACGTGGGAGACCGCGACCGAGCAGGTCTACGACACCGCGCCGTTCGAGGCATGGGACAACGCCTGGTACAACGCGGCGTGCGCGTTCTGGCCGGTGAAGGGCCCGGCGAAGCCGCTGCAGATCAAGGGTGCCGGGCTGCCCGGGATCTTGATGCTGCAGGGCACGCTGGACGCCGCCACTCCGTACGCTGGCGCGCAGGCGGCGCACCAGCTGCTGCCCAGCGCCCGGATGGTGGTGGTGGAGGGCGGCGGCAACCACGGCCAGTCGCTCGCCGACCCGCCGAACGAGTGCGTGGACGGCTACCTGAACCGGTACCTGGCCACCGGGGCCCTGCCGGACCATCCAGGCCTGGTCAACGCGACCTGCCCGGCGGTCCCCGACCCCACGCCGAACGGCTGAGCCTGGCCGGCGAGGGACGCCCTCCAGCGGCGGCCGGCCCGATGCCGATACCCTGAGAGCGTGCTGCGCACCAGGGCATGGCGGTCATCATCGCTGCGCCTGCTGAATGATCGCGATCTGGACGAGGTGCTCGACATCTGCGACCGCGATGCGGTTACGAACGTCTTCGTCAGCTCGCGGGTACACGCCGCCGGGGTGGACCCGGGGCGGCTTGGCGCCCAGATGTGGGGATACCTGGAGTCGGGGCGGATGACGTCGCTGTGCTACTCCGGCGCCAACCTCGTCCCGGTGGCCGCCACCCCGGGGGCCGTGGCCGCGTTCGCGGAGCGGGCCAGGCTGCAGGGCCGCCGCTGTTCTTCGATCGTCGGGCCGGCCGAGCAGGTGCAGGAACTGTGGGCGCTGCTGTCGCCGTACTGGGGCCGGCCTCGCGAGATCAGGGCGGCGCAGCCGGTCATGGCCATCTCCACCGATCCGCTGGTCCCGCCCGATTCGCAGGTGCGCCTGGTCCGGCCGAACGAGGTGGAGACCCTGCTGCCCGCGTCCATCGCGATGTTCACCGAGGAGGTCGGGGTGTCCCCGGTCGGGCCGGACGGCGGAGCGGCCTACCGGGCCCGCGTGGGCGAGCTGATCCGCGGCGGCCGCTCGTACGCGCGGATCGAGAACGGCCAGGTGATCTTCAAGGCCGAGATCGGCGCGGTGACCCCGCTGGCCTGCCAGGTTCAGGGGGTCTGGGTGCCGCCGGAACTGCGTGGCCGCGGGCACGCCTCGCGCGGGATGGCCGCGGTCGTGGCCGCCGCGCTGAAGTCGGTCGCGCCGGTCGTCTCCCTCTACGTCAACGATTTCAACCTGCCGGCGCGCGCCGCGTACCGGCGAGTGGGATTCACCGAGGCCGGCACGTTCATGTCGGTCCTGTTCTGAACCGTAACGCCACGTCCCCGACATATGTCGGGCCCGCCGCAGTTGCGACGGGCCCGCCCCCCTATCACCGGCTAGCCACCTACGTTCGGGGCATGCCCGTAAGGTAGCTGCTAGATGTCGCACTTAGTTCGCACAGGGCAAGGACCCAGATCGGTGAGCGAGACCCCGTCAGCGGCCGGCCGCCGGGCCGCATCCGCTTACCTGCACGAGCTCCTGCAGCGGCCGGGCGGGTACCGGCGGCTGTGGGAGCAGCACGTGGTGCGGGCCAGATCGGGCGAGATCACCCAGCTCGCCGTGGCCGAGGTGCTGGCCCGCAGGCTGTGGAGCTATCCGCGGGTGCCCGGCGATGTGGACGTGCTGCCGCATCAGCTCAAGGACACCGTCTCCCGCGCGCTGTCCGGCAGGCTGCTCAGCCGGTCCACGCTGTCGCTGTTCATCGACGCGTTCGGGTTCTCCGACGCCGAGGCCGACCGGCTCTGGCGGCTCTGGGAGGGCTCGGGCACGATCAGCGTGCTGTCCGGCCCTCGCGCGATGACGCCGCGGACAGAGCAGGAACTGCACACGTCCATCGGGCCGCGCCGCCATCAGACGCTGTCCCTGCACGACCATGTCACGGTCGGAGCCGCGGGCCTGCCAGCCCGCAGCCGCACCCTTCAGGTCATCGAGGCCGTCGCGGACGGGCTGGACCGGATCCCGTTCCTTTACGACACCAAGGCGCTGACACTCGAGGTGGGGCAGGGCTGCACCGAGCTGACCGGTGACTTGTACCAGGTCAGCGAGGACCTGTTCGTCACCTACATCACGCTGGCCCGCACCCTGGACGCGGGCGAGACCTCCACGCTCGAGTACTGGACCACCTACCAGTACCCGGGAGACCCGCAGGATCCTAGCGAGCGGGAGTACCGGCGCGCGGTCATGGGACGGATGGAGAACTTCGACATGCGCGTCGAGTTCCATCCCAGCAAGCTGCCCGCTGGCGTCTGGTGGGCCACCTGGGACGGGGTGGAAGGAGACATCCTCGAGCAGGAGGCGGTCACGCTGGATGCCCAGAACTCGGTGCACCGCTATCTGAGGTTCATCGAGAAGACCGTGGCGGGCTTCTACTGGGCCTGGTAGCCGGGCCGCCTGCCGCCGGAAACTAAGGTGACCGGCCCGGGCCGATTTTGCTAATGTCTTTGGCCCTTGTGTCACGGTGCCGTGCGAGATCCCACGGAGGAACAGTCATGCCCCCGGCCAGCAGCCCGGCGCGGGCGGGTCAGCCCGGCCCGCCCTCCGAAGACGACGACGATCCGGTCCTTGCGGCCGAGCGGGATCACCTGCGCCGTTCGCGCGAGTACCTGCGGCTCATGCGCGAGAACGTGCTCTCGCTGCGCGCGCTCGGCGGTGACCGGGTGTCCGAGGAGTACCTGAAGGCCGACCTGTACCGCCGGGCCCAGGCGCTCATCGACCTGCCGGACACGCCGCTGTTCTTCGGGCGGCTCGACTACGCCGCCGACGGCCGGGCGGCGGGCGGCGCGCCGGGCCCGGACCCGGCCCGGGCCCGGGGGGAGCCGGGCGAGTTCCGCCCGGAGGCGGTGGCCGGGGAGCGGTTCCACATCGGCCGGCGGCACGTGCACGACCCGGAAGGCCGGCCGGTCGTGATCGACTGGCGCGCGCCGGTGTCCAGGCCGTTCTACCGGGCCAGCCCGGCCGAGCCCATGGGCCTCGCGCTGCGCCGCAGGTTCGGTTTCTCCGGCGGCGATCTGACCGCCTACGAGGACGAGGAGTTCGGGCCCCGCCCGCCCGGGGCCGTCGAATTTACGCCCGGGCTGCCCGCCAGCCGGATCCTGATCGAGGAAATCGAGCGGCCGCGATCGGGCCCGATGCGGGATATCGTCGCGACGATCGCGCCCGACCAGGACGACATCGTGCGGGCCGCCGCGGACCAGACGCTCTGCGTGCAGGGCGCTCCTGGCACCGGCAAAACCGCGGTCGGCCTGCACCGGGTCGCGTACCTGCTGTACGCGTACAAGGAACGGATGAGCCGCGGCGGCGTGCTCGTGGTGGGGCCGAACCGCGCCTTCCTGGCCTACATTCGCAACGTGCTCCCGGCCCTCGGCGAGGCGGACGTCACCCAGCTGTCCGTGACCGACCTGCTGGCCACGGTGACAGTGCGCGGCGCCGACTCCGAGCGAGCGGCCACGGTCAAGGGTGACGCGCGGATGGCCGAGGTGCTCCGGCGCGCCCTGTGGCAGCACGTGAGGGAGCGGTCCGAGTCGATCATGCTGGTCCGCGGCTCCCGGCGCTGGCGGGTAGCCGCGCACGAGCTGGCCGATCTCGTCGGCGAGCTACGGCGGCGTAGCGTGCGGTACGGAACCGGCCGGGACATGCTCTCCCACCGCATCGCGCACGTGATCCTGACCCGGATGGAGGCCTCGGGCGAGACCTGCGACGACCGGACCCACGAGGCGGTGCGCCGGTCCGCGCCGGTGCGGGCGGCGGTGGACGCGATCTGGCCCAAGGTCGACCCGGTGCGGCTGGTGTTCCGCCTGCTGTCCGACCCTCAGGTACTGGCCGGCGCGGCGGAGGGCCTGCTCGACGCCGCAGAGCAGGCCGCGGTCTGCTGGGCCACGCCACCGCGCGGGCCGGGCTCGGCGCGCTGGTCCGCGGCGGATGCCGTGCTGGTCGATGAGGCCGCCGACCTGATCGAGCGGACGCCGAGCCTGGCCCACGTGGTCGTGGACGAGGCGCAGGACCTGTCCCCGATGGAATGCCGGGCCATCGGCCGCCGCTGCGCCACCGGATCGGCGACCGTGCTCGGCGACATCGCGCAGGGCACCACGCCCTGGGCCACCGCCAGTTGGCCGCGGCTGCTGGCGCACCTGGGCAAGGATGACGCGGGCCTGCAGGTCCTGGACACCGGCTACCGTGTGCCGCGCCAGATACTCGACTTCGCCAGCCGGCTGCTCGGCCAGATCGCGCCGGGCCTGGCCCCGGCGCGGTCGGTGCGCCAGGACGCCGGTGCGCTG
>JASHUI010000139.1:0-32731 GCA_030040095.1 Streptosporangiaceae bacterium
CCCGCTGGCCGCGCTGGCCGCCGAGCTCGCCGATGCCGCCGGCCGGCTGGACGCCCTGGATGCCGGCGACCCGGGCTCCAGCGTGCGGGCGGTGTTCTCCTGGTCGTACCAGAAGCTCACCCCGGACGCGGCGCGGATGTTCCGGCTGCTGGGCCTCCACCCCGGCCCCGACATCACCGCCCCCGCGGCCGCCAGCCTGGCCGCAATCACCGAGGCCGGTGCCCGCCGCCTGCTGCGCGAGCTGGCCCGCGCGCAGCTGATCGCCGAGCACGTTCCCGGCCGGTTCTTCTTCCACGACCTGCTACGCGCCTACGCCGCCGAGCAAGCCCGTCAGACCGACAGCGACAGCGACCGGTGCGAGGCCGCTGGCCGGGTGTTCGACCACTACCTGCACACCGCCGCCCAAGCTGCCCGCCTGCTGGTCCCGGCAATGGAGCCGGTGGTCCTCCCCCCGCCCCGGCCCGGCGCCGGTGCCGGGCGGCCCGCCGATCAGGGGCAGGCCCTGGCCTGGTACGAAGCAGAGCACCAGGTCCTGCTCGCCGCCATCGCCCTCGCCGCCGGGTCAGGGTTCGACAGCCACGCCTGGCAGCTCCCCTGGGCAATAACACACTTCATGCAAACTCGCGGGCATTGGCAGGAATGGGCCGCGACCCAGCGCATCGCGCTAGCCGCCGCGACACGCCTGGGCGACACCGCCGCGCAGGCCGTATCCGACCGCCTGCTGGCAAAGGCATGCACTGACCTCGGCGACCATGATCAGGCTCGTGGTCACTACGCCAGCAGCCTCGCGCTGTACCAGCGGCTCGGTAATCGGCTCGGCGAGGCCAAGGTCCACCAGGGCCTCGGCATGCTAGCCGACCGTCAGGGCTCCTACGCCGAGGCGCTCGGGTGCGCCGAGCAGGCGCTGCGCCTGTACCAGGCCATCGGCGACAAAGCGAACGAGGCCGAAGCGCTCAACAACCTCGGCTGGTCTTACGGGGTTCTCGGCGACTACCAGCAGGCCCGCGCGTTCTGCCGCCGGGCACTCACCCTCAACGCGGAAGCAGGCAGCCCCTGGGTCGAGGGAGCAGCATGGGACAGCCTGGGGTACGCCGAGCACCACCTGGGCAACCTCGCCGAAGCCGCCGCCTGCTATCAGCGCGCGCTCAGCCTGAAGCGGGAAGCCGGCGACCGCTTGTGTGAAGCCGACATACTCACCCACCTCGGCGACACCCGCCACGCCGTCGGCGAACTGGCGCAGGCCCGGGCGGCCTGGCAGCAGGCACTGGCCATCCTGGAAGACTTGCAGTACCCCGACGCCCACAAGGTCCGCGCCAAGCTCGCCAGCACAAACGACCACGCCTCCCGCAACCCGTCCGCGTAACAACGCGCCGCCCCCACAGGCGAGCATCTCCGCTGGACGGGCCACATCACTCGCGGCGAACTAATGCCCGGTGTCCGGTGCCTGAGGTCCTCGAGCCGCAAACCGGCGTGGCCGATCAGCGCCGGGAGGACACCGCGGTCACTGACCGGTTATACATGAGAGACGATCATCCGGCCAGGCTCCACGGGTGCCCGTTCCCGCAGTACAGGGGGCAGGCCCACCAGTCTGGCCGCCACACGCCTGTCACCAGATTATTAGAACACGCGAGCGAACCCGGTACAGCGGCACCGCAGACGCCGCCTTGATCTACATGTGGAGGTTGAGCCAAGATGAGTTGGTTGGGATCTCCACGAGATGGCCGGGTTTCGTGGGGTGGCGCTTACGGCGGATATTTCGCTGAGCGGGCCGCTGACCCAGTCCCGTATGTCCGGCATCGCCGCCCACAGCACGGCTAGGATGATCACGACGATCAGGAACTGCCGCATCACCGGCAGTGCGCTGAACCGCTCCAACGTCCTGGGCGGGGGGCCGGTCACCATGGGCGCTGGCGGGGTGGCAGCTCCTGTCAATAGGACAGGAATTCCTCGGTTAAGGTTCTGGAGCCATTGCGCTAGCGGGAACAAAAGAATTCGCCGACATGCTCGGCGTCTTACGGACGCGAGCTGACCAGCTATCCCGGCGCCCGGCTTTCGCGAGCCGGCGGTCCGGCGTGCACGCGTGCGGCTATGGGAGGACAAAGACATACGGGCCTGGATCAAGGCCGGGCGGTGACCACGGCCAGCCGCCGACCCTGGCGCGGACGCCGACCGACCTGCCTGCCGTGAACACGCGCTCGACCAGCACCCCGGCCGGGTGCGGGAGCAGGACCTCAGCAATATCAAGACCGCACGAGGAGCATGATCACAAACACCGCAACACGGCCCCGGCCGGCACGCCGGGCAACATCGCGGAAACTCTGCCAGAGCCAGTTTTCACCCGATGCCGACACGGGCATTGCCCGCGGGAAGGCGGCAGCGAGGCCGGGCGGCGACCGGCCGACGGGCCGCAAGATAATCTTCGGCCTATGGTGAAGTGCCCTGACCCCTTGGAGAGCACGCCGCCTGCCTTCGGTGAGCAAGCAGCCAGGCAGATCCTGCGGGAGGGCTTCGGCGTCGAATCGTCGTCCCTCAAGCTCCTTCCGGGTGAACGGGACCAGAACTTCCGGGTGGACACGCCCACCGGGCAGCGCTTCTTGTTCAAGATCTCTAATCCGGCGGATGAGGGGCCCATCCTGGCGATGCAGGCCGCCGCTCTCCGTCACATCGAGCGAGTGGATCCGGGCCTGCCGGTGATGCGTGCCCTGCCGGCCGGGGCGGGGGAATCCTGGGTCGAGGTGCCGGGGCCCGACAGCCGGACCTACCCTGCCCGGCTTTTCACGTTCCTGCCCGGGCAGGTAGCCGCGAACACAGCGCTCACCGCTGACGCGATCTGGTCCCATGGGCAGATCACGGCCCGTCTGGGGCGGGCGTTACGTGGCTTTTTCCACGCCGCGGCCGACTACGAGATCTTGTGGGATATCACCCGCTTGCCCAAGCTCCGGCCGCTGCTCACACATGTCTCCGACAGCCACCGCCGGGTTCAGGCGAAATCGGTTCTGGACCGGTTCGAGGCCCGGGTCGCGCCGGCGCTGCCCGGGCTTCGCGCGCAGGTGATCCACGGGGATATGAGCCTGGACAACGTGCTGTTCAGCGATGACCGCCGGGTCAGCGGGATCGTGGATTTCGGGGATATGACCCATGCGCCGCTGGTCTGCGATCTCGCGGTCGCCGTCGCCGATGTGCTCCAGGGCCGTGGCGACGCCATCGAGGCGGCCGATGCGATGATCGGCGGCTACGTCTCGGTGACGCCGCTCGAAGACGAGGAGGCCGGCCTGCTCGCGGACCTGGTCGTGGCCAGGCTCGTCACGCAGATCATTATCATCGCCTGGCGGCGCGGACTCTACCCGGACAACGCTGCATACGCCGCGAGCGCCGAGCCGGAAGCCCGCGCCTTCCTCGATGCCATCGACGCGATGGGGATAGACGCTGTCACGCGGCGTTTCCGCGAGGCCTGCCGCCTGCTCCCCTACCGAAGGTCTCCCACCAGTGCCCTGCTCGAGCGCCGCCGTCGGGCGCTGCCCCGATCGCCGCTGTTCTACTCCCGCCCGGTGCACCTCGTCCGCGGCGAGGGTGTCTGGCTGTTCGACCCCGACGACCGGCGGTACCTCGACTGCTACAACAACGTGGCCGTGGCCGGGCACAGCCACCCGAGGGTCGTGCAGGCGGTGACCCAGCAGCAGCAGCTGCTCGCGACCCACAGCCGCTATCTGCACGAAGCGATCGTCGAGCTCGCCGAACGGCTCCAATCCACCCTGCCGCCTGAGCTGGACGCTGTCATGGTCGTGAACTCCGGCAGCGAGGCCAACGACCTGGCCTGGCGGATCGCCCGCGCGGCCACCGGGCGGGCCGGCGCGGTCGTGACCGCCTTCGCCTACCACGGGCAGACCGAGGCCACCTACGCCCTGTCCCCCGAGGACTGGACCAACGGGGAGCAGCCTGGCCACGTCGCGACGATCCCGGCACCTGACGGATACCGCGGCCCATACCGCCGGGGAGACGACGGGTGGGTGCAGCGGTACGCCGCCCACATCGATGACGCCGCCCGAGCGCTCGGCGACTGCGGCTTCGCCGCCATATACCTCGATCCGGCCTTTACCTCCGACGGCATCCTGTCGCCCCCTCCCACCTACCTGCGAGAAGCAGCCCGGCGCGCGCTGGCGCTGGGAGGGCTCGTGGTGGCCGACGAAGTGCAAGCCGGTCACGGCCGGTCCGGGACGCACCTGTGGAGCTTCCAGGCGTCAGGGATCGCGCCTGACATGGTAGTGATGGGCAAACCGATGGGCAACGGCTTCCCGGTCGCCGCCCTAGCGGTCAGGTCCCAGTTGCTCGGGGCGGTACCGGAGGAGGTCGAGCTGTTCAGCACCTTCGGCGGCAACCCGGTAGCCTGCGCGGCCGCGCTCGCAGTCCTGGCCGTCATCGAGGAAGAGGGCCTGATGGCCAACGCCGCGAAAGTCGGCTCCTACCTCCGCGACGGCCTGCTGACACTCGCCGAACGCCACCCCCTCATCGGGGACGTCCGGGGCGAAGGTCTCCTGCTCGGCGTCGAACTGGTCGATGAGGCACGCAAGCCAGCGACCGGGAACGCCCGCACGGTAACCGAGGCGATGCGCGAGCGGGGAATACTGCTCGGCGCGACCGGCCCGGACGGAAACGTGCTCAAGATCCGGCCGCCCCTGGTATTCCAGCACGAACACGCCGACCTCTTCCTCCAGGCCCTCGATGAGGTTCTCGCGTTTTCATGACGCTGTACTGCGCGGGCCCGGCTTTCGTGCCCGTGCCGACAGGTAGGAGAATCCAGGTCAGATCAGGGTGTGCGCCCCCTCGGCGGCGAGCCGCGCGGCGGTGTGCTCGTCCAGTCGACGTAGAAGGGCGTCGACGAACGGCCGGTCGGTCTCGTGACACGGGCAGACGTACGCATCGAGCGTTCGGAACTGGGCGCCTCTCATCCGCTTCGCCCGGTAGGAATCCGTCCCGAGGTTCAGTTTTGGCGAGCCGCTCTGGGGGCCGCCGTCCGAGGACTTGACCTTGCGCGTGGCCGCGGACGGGCTAGAGACGACGTATATCGCCGCGGTCAACATGAGCATCTGGATCGGTGAGGCGGTCGCCAGCAGCGTGGGCTTCTTGTTGCTGGCACACTTCGGAGCAGTGGGTACCTCATCCACCTTCGGGTTGATTGCCGTGTGCAGCGCTGCGGGGTATACCGCCCTCGCGAGGCGACCGTGAGTTCGGCGTCCTGCGCGATCTGCCTGATGCCAGTTTCCTCGAAACCGCGCGTCGCAAACAACCCAAGAGAAGCTTTGTGCACGCGTTCCCCAGTCGGCACGTTAGTCACGATCAAATTGTATAGGAAAACGTCAATCAACGGCTCTCGACAATCGATCGATTGATCGATAGCATCAGACTGGAACGTAGCTAGATGTATGAGTTGCCCGGAGTATGACCTTGGATAAGTATAGTCCAAGTGCCTCATCATTAGGTACGTGCCATATGGTTGAATCAGCCTCAACGGCGACAGGATCCAGCGAAATCAGGCCTCAGGAAATACGGCCATCGCAGGCTTTGCCTCGCATCTCGGACGCCACGCTGCGAGACAGCGCTCATATGCCGGGGGTTGAGTTTACTCCCGCCGACGGAATCCTGATAGCTGGTCTTCTGCGCGATATCGGGATCGACACCATCGAGGTCGGCATCGTATCGGATACTGACGGCTGCGACCTCAAATTGTGCCGGGCCGTCCTCGGCGAGGTCGGCCAGAGCCGGTCCATGACCGTCGTGCTCGCCCGCAACCGGCAGCAGGTCCGCAGGGACCTGGCGCTCGCTGCTGGGATCGGCTTCAACTCCGTCATGCTCTCGATTCCCACCTCGCCTTCGCACGCGTCGCTCAAGCTAGGCAGCGGCAGCCGCCAGCGGATACTCGCGCTGGCGGCAGCTGCCATCGGCGAGGCCAAAGACCTAGGCTTTCATACGATCTTCAGCGCCGAGGATGGCGCCAGGACCGATCCGGGGTTCCTGGCCGAGTACGTCGCCAACGGCGCGCGGGCTGGTGCCGACCGGTTCCGGCTCGCCGAAACCGTCTCGGTGCTCAGCCCTGACCAGACGCGGCGGCTTGTCACAGCCATGGTCGCCACGGCCGACGGGATGGATGTGGAGATCCATTCGCACAACATGCTGGGCCTGGCCGTAAGCAACGCGCTCGCCGCGGCGGAGGGCGGCGCGCAATGGATATCGGTAACCGTCGGCGGGCTCGGCGAGCGGGGCGGCAACACGCCGTTGGCCGAGGTGCTGACCTGCATGTGGCGGTTCTGGGATGACCGCAGATACAACTTATCGCTGCTGACCAGGCTCACTCGCGAGGTCGGCATCAGGAGCGGGGCGCCGTTCGGGGCCAGTGCCGGATCGACGGCCCAATTCGCCTACAGCTACGAGATCGCCGGGCAGTGGCAGCATCCGGAAGTGTTCGAGGCAGTGCCAGCCGAGTTGGTGGGCAACAGCCGGGAAGTGCGGGTCCGCGGGCGGCTGCGGCCGGCGCTGCTGCGGGCCTGCCTGCGGCCAGAACTCCTCGACCAGATCGACGTCGATGTCCTAGCGGCCGGGCTCCTCCAACAGCTGGCCGCCGGGAAGGCGGCCCTAGGTATGGCAGATCTGGTCGGCGCGGCCGAAGAATACGCGGCTACAAATTCATCCGTGTCTTAGCGTAAACGGAAGGCTGAGCAGATGGTTCTTGTCGGTGTATGCCCTGAATGCGACTTTAAGTTTACGGCCGATGACCTGGAAATCGGTGCCACGCTGGTGTGCCCAGAATGTGCCCTGACGCTCCAGGTCCGCAATATCGCCGACACCGAACTGGAGCTGGAGATGATCGAGGCCGACCTGCCGGACTGGGGCCAGTGAACCGTTACCGGGCAGCTGGATTAGTCGCTGCTGAGCCGCGTCTCGCGGCGAGGCGCGAACCGTGCGTGCGGATTGGCGGCTGCGACGCGATCGACATGGCACGTCAGTACGGGACGCCGCTGTACGCGTATGACGAGGCGGGACTGCGCCGCACATGCCGCGAGTACCTGACCGCCTTCCGGGCGGCCTGGCCGCGGGCACACGTCGCGTACGCCTGTAAGGCGTTCGCGACGACCGCGATGCTGCGCCTGGCGAGCGAGGAGGGGCTGGGCATCGACGCCATGTCGGCCGGCGAGCTAGCGCTGGCTCGGCGGGCCGGCGTGCCGGCCGCCGACCTCACCTTTCACGGTGTCGTCAAGACCGGCGAGGAACTGGAGCAGGCCGTCGCCGGCGGAGTCGGGTACGTAGTGATCGACTCGGCCGAGGAGGTGGCCGACCTGATCCGGGTGGCTGCCCGGCTGGGTCGGCGCCAGCCGGTTCTGCTGCGCGTCAACCCGGCCGTCGCGGTGACTACCGATCCCCGGTACCGGACTGGCGACCGGGATTCCAAGTTCGGCCTGTGCATCGCCGACGGCAGCGCTAGAAGGGCGGCGGCGCAGGCGCTGGCCGCTGAGCAGCTTCGCCTGGATGGCGTGCACTTTCACCTTGGTTCGCAGCTCACCAGCGCGCAGCCGTACGCCGAGGCGATGACCGCGGTCGCCCGGTTGCTGGCCGAGATTCCGGGTTGGCGCCCTAGCCGCGTGGTCGTCGGCGGCGGGATGGGCGTCAGGTACGGCGACAACGGGCCTGCCGTCCCCACGCCACAGCGGTGGGCCACGTCGATCGCCGGTGCGTTCCGGCAGCGGCTGGCCTCGCACTGCGCGGATGACGTGATACTCGGCATCGAGCCGGGCCGTTCTGTGGTGGCCGAGCACGGCAGCACGCTTTACACCGTCGGCACGGTCAAGCCCAGCCAGGAGCGTCCGGGCGTGATCATACTGGTGACCGACGGCGGATTGTCGGATAACCCGAGGCCGCTGATGTACTCAGCAGTCCATGACGTGGTGGCGGCCGCGGACCCGCTGGAGGCGGGCGGCTACGTCGCCGATATATACGGCCGGCATTGCGAGACCGACCTGCTCTTCGCTGGCGTGCGGCTGCCCCGGATCGGTCGCGGCGACATCCTGGTCGTGCGTACGACAGGCGCCTACACCTACTGCATGGCCAGCAACTACAACCGCTTCCCGCGTGCGGCCGTGGTCTTCGCCCGCGATGGCATGAGCCGGCTGGTCGTGCGCAGGGAGACTACCGCCGATCTGCTGGCGACGGAACTCGAGTGATGCTGAGCAGGCACCGATGCGGATAGCGATCGTCGCCGACCGGGTCGGCTGGGAAGAGAGCCAGCTGCTAGCTGCCGCGAAGCACCGGGACGTCGAAGCGTTCTGGCTTGACGATTCCGGCTTGTGCGTCGGGCCGGGAGCCGCGACGGTGGCTCCGGCCGACGTGTACCTGATGCGCGGACGCAGCTACACACGCGGCTCCTCATTGGCCGGCCTCCTCGCCGACGCAGGCCGCTGGGTGGTGAACTCGCCTGCCGCGATCACCGCCTGCCAGGACAAGCTGATCACCGCACGGCTGCTGGTCAGTGCCGGCGTGCCTGTTCCCGAATTCCGGCTGGTGCTCAGCCGCAAGGACCTGGGCACAGCCATCGACGAACTCGGACTGCCCTGCGTCTTCAAACCACTGTTCGGCGGGCTCGGCCGCAGGGTGCTGCTGATCCGCGACCGCGACCTGGCCAGCGCGGCCTACGACTACGTGGAGCATTTCGGCCAGAGCTTCGACCGGGTGCTGCTCGCACAGCGGTTTTGTCCCGGAATAGACATGCGCGTCTTCATCGTCGGCACCGACATAGTGGCCGTATATGAGCGGGCCGCGGACGGCGACTGGCGAGCCAACGTGGCGGTTGGCGGTGCCGTCCGGCCGATGCGGGCCGGTTCCGAGGCCGCCACGCTCGCGTTGACCGCCGCCAATGCGGTCGGCGCCGACGTCTGCGCGGTGGACCTGCTAGCAGGTGAGGACGGGACGGCCGTGGTTAACGAGGTGAATCACGTGCCGAGATTTCACGGCGCCGTCCAGGCGACCGGCTGCGACATCGGCGGCGCGATACTAGACCACCTGCTGCGAGCCGGATGCCTGGCAAGGATGCGCTGAGCATGGGCATACCGGTAGGGGTCATCGGGGCGGGCGGCTACGTGGGCGGCGAGTTGCTGAGGCTGCTGGCCGGCCACCCCGATTTTGACCTGAGCTACGCGGCCGCCTCCGGCCGCGACCGCGGCCAGGACGATCCGCTGCTCGCCGCCGTCCATCCCGCATTTCGCGGCGGCGAGATGGACGGCCCGCCGGACGGCGGGCCACGGCTGGCCAAGACGTCGGTGACCGAGGCCGCGCGGCGGTGCTCAGCAGTGTTCCTGGCGACACCACCGGAGGTGTCCGCCACGCTAGCGGCGTCGCTGCTGACCGCGGGGGTTGATGCGGTCATCGATCTCAGTCCCGCGTTCCGGCTGGACGATCCAGAGGCGCAGCACAGATGGTATCCCGACGTCCGCCGGCCTCCTGGGTGCAACGCCGTGTACGGCCTGCCCGAGCTCAACAGAGACGCCCTGGCCGGCGCGAGCCTGATCGCGGCGCCGGGATGCATGGCGACCGCGGCGATACTCGCACTGCTGCCGTTAAGTGACGTGCGCGGCCTGGCCCTAGACGCCGTCGTCATCGACGCCAAGGTCGGCTCGACCGGATCGGGAAACCGGCTACGCAAGTCTGGGATGCACCCGGTACGCAGCGGCGCGGTGGCACCGTACGCCCCGGCCGGGCACCGCCATGCGGCCGAGATCAGCGCGGTCCTGCGGGCGCGCGGCCTGACGGCCGGCGTGCCCGGCCTGCGCCTGGGCATGTCAGTGTACGGCATCGACCTGGTCCGTGGCCTGTCGGTGGCCGTCTACGCGCTCCAGAACCGGCACGATCGGCCGGATCAGCCAGGTGAGCTCGCGCTGACCGGGCTGTTCCGCGAGTTCTACCGCAAAGAGCCGTTCGTCCGGATCAGGGACTGGCCGTCGGAGGCCGTCCCGCTGCCGGATCCCAAGGCGGTAATCGGCTCAAACTATTGCGATATCGCAGCCTTCCACGACATAGAGGCGGGGCGGATCGTGGTCATCGCCGCCTTGGACAACCTGATGAAGGGAGCAGCCGGGCAGGCGGTCCAGGCATGCAATATCCGTTACGGGCTGCCCGAGACAACGGGCCTGTCCGCGCTCCCGCTCTACCCAGCCTGAGAACGGACCGACGATGCAGACACCGGCCACACGGGCACCGCCGCTGTTGGCGACGCGCGATCTCGTGGTGGTGAAGCTCGGAGGCAGCGTCCTTCCGGCGCTGCCCGCTTCCTGGTGGGACGACGCCGCCGGGCTTGCTCGCAGCCGCCGGCTGATCCTGGTGCACGGCTGGTCGCGCCCTCTGCGGGAGTGGCGGGAACGGCGGCACGCTACGTCGACGTTCCTGGTCAATCAGCACGGCTATCGCAGTCGGCTGACCGACGACGAGGTGATCGGCGACATCCGCGAGGTCGCCGCCGACCTGCGCGACGTGGCCGGCCGGCGGCTCGCCAGCCGAGGCATCACAGCGCTCGGCGTGGACGCCGCCGACGACAGCTTGCTGACCGCCGAGGTCATCCCGCAACGCTGGTGGGTGGACGGCGAACTACGCGCCATGGACAACCTGGTCGGCCCGGTAAGCGCGGTGGACAGCGGCGCGATCAGGCGCCTGCTCGGCCAGGCTGACGTGCTGGTTGTCACGCCCCTGGCCCGGTCCGCCCGGCATCGGTACGTGAACGTGGACGCCGACCGCGCCGCGGCGGCGATCGCCATCGCGGTCGGCGCCACCTGCCTGGTGCTGGTGACCGATGTACCCGGCGTGCTCGTCGGCGCGGCGCCGGCACCGGTACTGCGGGCCTCGCAGATCGCCGACCTGCTCGGCGAGATCAGCGGGGGGATGCGGAAGAAGGTCACCGCGGCCGCTAGCGCGGCCAGGGCAGGCGTCGCTCGCGTCGCTATCGGACACGCCGCCATCGCCGACCTGATGGCGGGGCGGGCCGGGACCAGGATGCTGGCATGAGCGCCGAACCCGCTTACCTGCTCCGGTTCGGCGCCCTGCGCCGCGAGCTCAACGCGGCGCGGCGGGAGGGCCTGCGGCGCTGGGGCAACCGCTTCATCGATCTGGGCAGGTCCGAACCGTTGCAGGCCTGGCCGACCGACGAGCAGCTCACGGCCGCATTCGCCGATACCCCGGCCACCCGCCGCTACCCTCCGGTGGCAGGCCGCGCCGACGTGCTCGGGGCCGTCGCCCGTCACTACAGCCGGGTCATGGCCATCGATCTGACCCCAGAGAACATCCTGCTCACCGCCGGTGCCCTGACCGGGCTAACCCTGGCACTGATGACGTTGGCCAGGCCCGGAGATGAGGTGGCAATCCCGGTTCCCTATTACCAGGTCTATCCCAGCCAGGTTGAACTCGCCGGCTGTCGGCCGAGGCTGGTGACGGGACGGCCGCGGGGCTGGCAGCTGGCCGGCGCGCAGGCGCTCATCCTGGCCAACCCGGTCAATCCGACCACGGTCAGCTATCCGGCCAGCGAGCTTAAGGAAATCATGGCCACTCTCGACCCCGGCGCGGGACTGGTGGCGGACGAGGTCTACGCCGAATACGTCTATGACCCGGACTACTTCACCAGCGTCGGCACGCTGCGCGGCCTTACCGGGAACGATTGGCTGGTCGTAAGGAGCGCGGCGAAGACTCTCGGCCGTCCGGGACTGCGGATCGGCGTGCTGATCGGCTCGGCGCGGCTGATCGCGGCGGCCACCGACCGCGCCGCCGCGCTCACCGGCGCCGCCAGCGTACCGGGGCAGCTCGCGCTGTGTGCTGGGCTGGCGGCAACCACAGCGGCCGACCACATCCGTCCCTACCGCAGGCGCAGTGAGCTGGCACTGGACCTGATCAGCCGCCTCGGGCTCACCGCCGAACCACCGGCCGGGACATATTACCTATGGCTAGACGGCCCTGGCCTGGGCCGCGCGGACACTGCCGTCCGGCTGGCCACGGACGCCGGCGTCTTCCTCTGGCCCGGGGAGTACTTCGGGGCTGACAGCCACGCCAGGATGTCACTCAGCCTGCCCATCGCGACGATCGAGGCGGGTCTAACCCGGATTGCCAGGTTCATTGGTTCGGAGGCGGGCGTTGGCGGATTTCCTGTTCCTTGACCCTGGCGCGGACGTGACGCGGCGCGACATCTACCGCCGCGGCCAGCGACGCGGCATGCGGGTGGTGCTGGTCAGCAGGAAGCTGAGCTGGGAGGCCGACCAGGTCGACGACTGGATCGAGGCCGACCCCACCGATCCCGAGGCCGTGCTGGCCGCCCTCGCCGACCGCGCCCGGCCGGCCGGGGTTATCAACTGCAGCGAGTCCTGCCTGCTCGCCGCCGCTGCCGTGGCCGAGCGTTACCAGCTCCCCGGCTTGCGGTCGCCGATCGCCCGGCGCTGCCGGGACAAGGTCACGATGGGCAGGCTGCTCACCGCCGCGGGCGTGCCCATGGCCAAACGCCGCACCGTCGTCGGCGCCGAGGCGGCCGCTGACGCGGCCAGCCAGATCGGCCCGCCAGTGGTCATCAAGCCGAGCACCGGTGTTGCCAGCCTGTTCACGATCCGGGTTGACGATATCGCCACCGTACCGGACACGGTGCGCGAGTTCGAGGCGATGCTCGCGTGGCAGCCCCGCGCGCCGTTGCGGGAGATGGCCGGCCGGTGGCTGGTCGAGGAGTACCTCGGCGGCCCGGCCTTCAGCGTCGAGTCTGTGGTCACCGGCCACGTCGTACGGCATGTGGCGATCTGCGAGAAGGGACCGATCACCGGCCCCTATTTCCGCGAGATCGGACACAGCTTCCCGCCGCGGCTGGCTGCCTCGAGCCAGGACGAACTGACCGCGCTGGCCGAACGCGCGATCCGTGCCATGGGCATCACCGACTGCATCACGCACACCGAGTTCAAGTGGACAGGCGCCGGACCCAGGCTGCTCGAAATCGGTGCCCGGATGGGCGGCGGCTCAATCCGCCAGGTAGCAGCGCACGGGACCGGAGTCGACCTGGTGGAGATCACCTTGGAACTTGCGGCCGGCGGCCGCCCGCGACCCGGTCCGGTACCTGGCTCCGCCGTGGCCAGCCGGAGCCTGTACCCGCCGCTGGCGGGCACCGTCGGCCAGATCGACACCGACGCGCTCAGCAGGCTGCCGGGGATCGTCGCGGTCAACAGATGGATGGACGAGGGCGCCGTCTACCGGCTGCCTCCGGAAGGCTACGGCGAGGTGCTCGGCGTAGTGGCCGTCGCGGCACGGGTAGATGACGCGATCGCCCTCGCCGACGCGGCCATCGAATTCGCTGCGGAAAGGATCGTAATGCTGCCATGAAGATGTCGGTGTTCCGGCAGGAAGAGTTCTTTGAGAATTACGAATTTCACTGCAAGCACATGCTCGCGCTCAGCGGGGTGCAGCCGCTGCGCCACGGCGAGCTTGCCGGGCTGCTCGGCGCCGACCCCGACGTCGGCCTTGAGCTTGGCTATACGCCCTCCGCCGGGTACCAGCGGTTGCGGGAGCTGATCGCGGCGAGCTACCCCGGTGCCGACAGCGGTAACGTCCTGGTCACGGTCGGGGCAATCGAAGCGCTGCTGATCGCGGTCAACCTGCTCGTCGACGGCGGCGACGAGGCGGTGTGCCTGTGGCCGAGTTATCAACCGCTGTACGAGTTCGTCACCGGCGCGGGTGGCACCGTGCGGTTCGTTCGCCTCGACCCTCGGGAGGGATTTCACATCGACCTGGACCGGGTCCGGCGCGCGATCACCCCCAGGACCCGGCTGGTGATCATCAATACCCCGCACAATCCGACCGGCCAGCAGGTGCCCGCGGCAGACCTCCGCGAGCTGGCCGGGGAGCTGGCCGGGCAGAGGGTTAGCCTGCTGGTCGACGAAGTGTTCCGGGAAATGTGGCGTGACTGCGAACCGGGAGCCTGGGACGGGCAGCCCGCGTTGCTGTCGGTCGGCGGGCTGAGCAAATCGTTCGGCCTGCCGGGCCTGCGCATCGGCTGGCTGGTGGCCGACCCGGAGCTGATCGTCCGCGCACGGCAGTACCGCAAGTACACCTCGCTCAATCCTGGCGCGCTCGACCAGGAGCTGGCCATCTTGGCGCTTCGCGCTAGTGACCGCATCCTGGCCCGGACGCACGCTCTGGTCAGCTCAGGCCTGGACGTGGCGCTGGACTGGCTGGCGAAGTGGCCTGATGTCTTCGAAACGGTCCCTCCAGTCGGCGGTGGCCTGCTCTTCCCCCGGTTCAAGCCGGCCATGCCGACCAAGGACTTCTGCGTCGCGCTGGTCGAGCAGACTGGGGTGCTGCTCGCACCAGGCAGCGATTGCTACGACATGGAAGGCTATCTCCGCATGGGTTTCGCTACCAGTGAGCTCCGTGACGGCTTGAGCCGAGCGGCCGAATTCCTGGCCCGGATGTGAACATCCCATTCTGGAAGGCCTACGCAGAGGGCAATTCCTACGTCATCGTGACTGCGCCGACCGCGCCGCAGGCGCTGCTCCCCTGGATAGCCGACCGAAGGCGCGGCCTGGGCGGCGACGGCCTGCTGCTAGCCGAATGGCCCGGACAGGCCGGACATGCCGACGAGGCCGTGGGCATGCGCGTCTTCAACGCCGATGGCAGCGAAGCACCCGCGTGCGGCAACGGCGCCCGCTGCGTGGCCGCGTTGGCGATCGTCACGGGCAACGCGACGGGATCGCGGCCCATCACGGTGCGCAGCGCGGGTGCGATGATCGCTCACCGGCTATGCAGCCGGAGCGATCCGGTCCTGACCTTCACGCAGACAATTGCGATACCGCAGAATCCGGTCCGCTGGCAGGCCGGCGACATCGTCCAGATCGATCTAGGCACGGCGCACCGGGTCGTCTTCCGCGATCTGGACGGCCTGGATGCCGACCTTGAAGGGCCACGGCATGCCCGCAGGTGGAGCGGAGGCACCAACGTCATGTTCGCCCAGGTCAAAGCCATTGGCGAAGTGGATGTCGTGCCCTGGGAACGCGGGGTAGGCGCAACCCTCGGCTGCGCTACCGGCGGCGCGGCCGTGGCCATCGCCGCCGCGCGACAAGCGGCAGACTGGCCGGATACCGCGACGATCCGCCAGCCCGGCGGCACGATCCGGATCCGGCGGCGGCCTGGCAGCCTGGACATCACCGGGACCGTCAGGTTCATCGCGGAGGGGACGGTGATAGCCGAGTGAGCCGGCATCTGCTCATCATCGACAACGGCAGCCGGTCGGCCGGCCTGATCGGCCAGCTGGCACGGGACGCCGGCTGGCGAACGGCCGTGACGCGGGTCGCCGAACTTTCCCCGGCCATGGCGGCCGACGCGGCTGACGCCGTCATTCTTACTGGCACTCACCTGCCGGTTTTCGCGTCAGCCTACGAGGCCGAGATCGCCCTGATCCGCTCCTGCTCCGTCCCGATCCTGGGCATCTGCGGCGGTATGCAGCTGATCGGGCGCGCCTTCGGCGTGGGCCTCACCCAAGGTGAGCCGGTCATCGGCCGGACAGTGGTACGGCTCGTACCCGATGTCGAGATGTTCGCGGGCATGCCGCGCGAAGTCACGCTGTTCCAGCGGCACATCTACCGGCTGGACGCGGTTCCGGAGGGATTCATCGCCATCGCCAGCTCCCTCAGCTGTGCCATCGAAGGCATCGGCCGCCCGTGCCGTGGCATCTACGGCATGCAGGCGCATCTGGAGTTCCGCGCGGAAGGACAGCAGATCCTGCACGGATTCCTGCGGTCAGCGGAGGCAGGCAGGTGAGCCGGGCGGCGGTCGCCGCCGTGGCGATGCTCGCCGTCTCCCGAGAACCTCGCGGTGACTCCTCCGGTGTGCATCCGGGAATGCCATGTTCGATGAAACGCCAGCATTCTGCAGAATGCTCCTGCGTCCTATGTTAATAGTGTAAGTCGCGGACTCTGTTAATGATCGTTGCCAAATGGTAACATGCGGGGCATGAACGACCGGCCGACTGACGCGGCGGTGGCTCCCCTTTCACCGGCTCAGCGAGGTTTGTGGCTGATCAACGAATTACATCCAAACAGTTCGCTCTATAACGAGTTCTGTTCCTTCCGCATCACCGGCCCGCTGGACCTGTCGGCGCTGCGGGCCGCGCTGCAAGCAGTCGTGTCCCGGCACGAAGCGCTGCGCACTACGTTTCCGGCAACCGATGGCTTGCCGAGGCAGCGAGTGGCTGACCATCTCGGCGTTCCGCTGCCGGTGACCGATCTCGCGGCGGTCGTGAAGGCCGACCGTCCTGAACGCGTGCGGCAGTTTATCCAGGAGTGGAGCGAGCAGCCGTTCGACCTGGCGAGCGGACCACTGCTGCGCACCCACCTGGTACGTCTTGGCGAGCGCGAGCACGTGCTCTGTTTCGCCCTGCATCACATAATTTGCGACGGGCAGTCAATGACAGTGCTCTTCGACGATCTCTCGCTGCTTTACGCCGGCGCCGTGATCCCGCCGTTGCCTGCGCAATACCGTGACTATGTCACGTGGCGCGAGACGCACGCTGGCCGCGACGGCGAGATCCCATGGTGGAGGTCCTATCTGTCGGGCGCGCCGCAGGTGCTCACGGTGCCTGCCGACCGGCCCCGGCCGAGCGTACGCGGTACGCCCGGGGCGACAAAACTGTTCAGGCTGCCCGGAGCGCTGATGGCCGACGCGGCCGCCCTGGCCCGCCGGGTGCGGATCAGCCCGTTCATGCTGCTGCTGGGCGCGTACGCCGCGCTGCTGGGCCGGCTCAGCGGGGTGGACGACATGCTGGTGGGCGTTCCGTTCTCCATGCGGCCCCTGCCGGAGTTTGAACCGTTAATCGGCCTGTGCGTCGACCATCTCCCGGTACGCGTCCGCGTTCCCGCGGATGGGACGTTCGAGCAGGTACTCCGGGGAGTGCGCCGCTCCGTCCTCGACGTGCTGGCACACCAGGACGTGTCCTTCGACCAGCTGGTCGAAGAGCTTCGGCCCGATCGCGGCCCGGGACACACCCCTTTGGTCCAGGTCTCCTTCAGCGCCGATATGAAGCCGTTCCCCCAGCCGAGGTTCCCGGGCCTGGGTGTCGAACTGATTATGCCCGAGCCCGCCACGGCCAAGTTCGACCTCGATATGTCGATCAGCGAGGCCGCTGACGGGCCAAGCGACTTCATCGGTGCGCTCACCTACAGCACGGAACTTTTCGAGCGAGACACGGCCGACCACCTTGTCGACCAGTTCCAGCGGGTTCTTGCCGCCGCCGTGGCGGGGCCAGGCCGCCGACTGAGCACCTTGCCCCTGACCAGCGATTATGAGCGGGCGGTGATCCTCGATCAGTGGAGCCATGGCGGGCACGCGCGGGCTGCCGAGCCGCTTGTTCACGAGTTGTTCGTGCGTCGGGCGATGACCATACCGAACGCGCCGGCGCTGAGCGCGGACGGCGGTGAAGTGAGCTATGCCGACCTGAACATCCGCTCGGACCTGATCGGCCAGAACCTGAGCATCGCCGGAATCGGGCCCGAAGACATTGTCGGCGTCCTGCAGGAGCGGAGCGCTGACCTCTGCGCGACCCTGCTGGGCATTCTCAAGGCTGGCGCCGCCTACCTGCCGCTCACCACCACCCATCCGCCCGCCTACCTGGCGCTGCTGCTGAAGTCGGCCGGTGCGCGGTGCGTGGTGGCTGGACCGGCGCTGGCGCACCGGCTGGCCGATGCCGATGTGCCGGTCCTGCGCTTAGATCAGCTCATGTGTTCCGCTGAGCCGGCACCCCCGCCTGCCCGCCCGGCCTGCCCGGATAATCTCGCCTACGTGCTGTACACGTCGGGCTCCACGGGGGAGCCGAAGGGCGTGGCGGTCACTCATCGTTCGGTATCCAATCTGGTCGCGACCATGCGGGAGATATACGGTCTCACTCCGGCCGATCGCGTGCTTCAGTTCGCCAGCATCGGGTTCGACATCGCGGTGGAGGAGATGTTCCCGACCTGGGCGGCCGGCGGCTGTGTCGTGCTGACTCCCGAACCGCCACCGGACCCGGCCGGCCTGGCCAGGCTGCTGACCAGGGAGCAGGTCACCGTCGCCATCCTCACCTCCAGCTCGTGGAAGCACTGGGTGACCGGGACGATGCCTGCTGGTATGGACCCCGCACCGACCCTCCGGCTGATCTCGACCGGCGCGGAGCCTGTCGACGCGCAGTTCCTGCGAGCGTGGCAACACCAGACAAACGTCCCGGTGTTCATCGGGTACGGACTGACCGAGACCACCGTCAACGCGACCGTCGCCACGCCGGATGCCTCGTTCACCGGCGACCGGGTACCCGTCGGCCGGCCGATCAGCGGCGCCGATGTCTACATCCTGGATACCGCGCTGAGCCCGGTGCCGGCGGGCGTGTCCGGGGAGATCTACGTGGGTGGCGACTGCCTGGCCCGCGGCTACCTGCACCGCCCGGGCCTGACCGCCGCCAGGTTTGTCCCGCACCCGTTCTCCGCCGCGCCGGGCGCCCGCCTGCTTCGCACCGGAGATCTTGGGCGCTGGCGGCCGGACGGCAGCGTGGAGATGCTGGGACGGCTGGGCGATCAGGTCAAGATCCGCGGGTACCGGGTGGAACCAGCTCACATCGAGGCGGCGTTGTGCGCGCATCCCGGAGTCAAGGCCGCCGCGGTCGCGGTCCGGCGCGGCCCCGACGGACAAGACCGCCTGGTCGGCTACGTCGTGCCTGCCACCGGTACCGAGGTGCCCGCGGACCTGCGCGGCCACCTTGCGGGCCGGTTGCCTGTCTACCTGGTGCCGTCCGCGCTGGCGGCTATCGCCGAGATCCCCCTCAACACCAACGGCAAGCTCGACAGGCGCGCACTGCCCGAGCCGGCCGACCATCCGGCGGAGCACGTCCCGGCGCGGACGCAGCTGGAGCGACGGCTCCTCGCCATCTGGCAGGAGGTCCTGCATAACCCCGCGATCGGGATCCACGACAACTTCTTCGACTGCGGGGGAACCTCGCTCACCCTCGCCTCGCTGCTGCCCAGGCTGAACGAGGAGCTAGGCAGGAAGCTAGCGCTGGTGGCGCTCTACGAGTTCCCCACCATCGCATCGCTGGCCAGCCACCTGGTCGCGAGCGAGCGCGATCATCCGGCCGACGGGGAAGGCGACGACCGCGCGGAGCAACTACGAGCCGGGCGGGCGCGGGTGGCCGACAGGCTCCGCGCACGTCGTTGACGTGCGGCACCCGGCGATCGGGAGGGATCATGGTCTCATCGGTTACCGAGACCCCACGAGTCGCCATCATCGGCATGGCCGGCCGGTTTCCCGGCGGCGGCGGCCCGGCAGAGTTCTGGTCCGGCTTAGCGCATGGACGTGAATCGCTGACGAGGTTCGCCAGCGACCCCGATTCCGGGTTCACGCCCGCGCACGGCATCGTGCCGGACAGCGATATGTTCGACGCGGACTTCTTCGGCTACGCACCGGGCGAGGCGCTGCTGCTTGACCCGCAGCAGCGCGTGTTCCTTGAATGCGCCTGGGAGGCGCTCGAGGACGCCGGATACGACCCGCGCGGCTGTCACGGCGCGATCGGGGTCTATGCCGGGTGCGGCGACTCGGGGCATCTCGAGCAGCTCCGGGCACACCAGGCCCGCTTCCCCGACGTATCGGAGCTGCAGTTACGCCTGGCCAGCAGCGTGGACTTCCTTACGAGCAGAGTCGCCTACAAGCTCGGCCTCAACGGCCCGGCGGTCACCGTGCAGACCGCGTGCTCTACCTCGCTCGTGGCCGTCCACACCGCGGCACAGGCGCTGCTGGCCGGCGAGTGCGACATGGCGCTGGCCGGCGGCATCACGCTGCACGTGCCCTTTCCCCGCAGCCAGTCCAGCGAGGACGGCATCGTCGCGGCCGACGGGTACTGCCGGGCCTTCGATGCCGCCGCATCCGGCGCGATCGCCAGTGACGGCGCCGGGATTGTCGTGCTCAAGCGGCATGAGGAGGCACTAGCCGATGGCGATCACGTCTACGCGGTGATCCTTGGCTCCGCTGTCACCAATGACGGCTCGGCCAAGGCCGGATTCACGGCGCCGAGCATCAACGGCATAGCCGCCGCGGTACGCGCCGCGCATGTCGTGGCCGACATCGACCCGGCCACGATCGACTACGTCGAAGCGCATGGCACCGGGACCGTGGTGGGTGACCCCATCGAGGTACGCGGGTTGACCAAGGCCTTCGCGATGAGCACGCCCGACACCGGATTCGCCCTGCTCGGCTCAGTCAAGACCAACATCGGGCACACGGACGTCGCTGCCGGAGTACACGGGCTGATCAAGGTTGCCCTGTCGCTGCAGCACCGGCTCATCCCGGCGACCCTGCACTTCCGTACCCCGAATCCGGCGCTGGACCTGCCAGCGAGCCCGTTCAGCGTGAACACGGCGGCCATGCCCTGGCCGGAGACCGACCGTCGTCGGCGGGCCGGAGTCAACTCCATCGGCCTAGGCGGCACGAACGCGCACGTCATCGTCGAGGAGGCACCGCAGATATCGGACGATGAGGGCAGGTCAGCGTGGGATCACCAGCTCCTGCCGCTGTCGGCGCGCTCCCCTGCCGCGCTCACGACGATGTCGGCTGGGCTGGCTGAGCATCTCCGGACCGCCCGGAATCTGCCGCTCGCCGATGTCGCATGGACGCTTCAGGCGGGCAGGCATCCGTTCGCGTGTCGCGCGTTCGTCGTTGCCGCCAACCATGATGACGCGGTGCGAGCCTTGACCGGCACTGAGGACAGCCGGCTGGTGACGTCGGCGCATCCGGCGCCGGCCGAACCGCGCGAGACCGTGTTCTTGTTCCCTGGCCAGGGCGGCCAGTACGTGGGTATGGCTGAGGATCTGTACCGTCGCCTTACGGCGTTCCGCGTGGATGTAGATGCGTGCGCCGAACACGCCGCACCTCTGCTGGGCACCGACCTGCGCACGGTGCTGTTCCGTGACCGCCGGGAGGAGAGTGCGGTACGGGCCGCGCGCCGGCGGCTGGCCACCATCGCCTGCGGCCAAGCGGCCGTGTTCACCGTGGAGTACGCGCTCGCCCGGCTCTGGCAGGCCTGGGGCGTCCAGCCCGCCGTGGTCGCCGGCCACAGCCTCGGTGCCTACGCCGCCGCCGCGATCGCGGGTGTACTGTCGCTGCCGGATGCCATGACGCTCGTGCTCGAGCGTGCCCGCCTGCTGAGCGAACAGCCGGCCGGCGCCATGCTTGTCTTACCCCTTCCTGTCGAGGACCTGGCACCGCAGCTCGGCCCGGAGCTCTCCCTGGCGGCGATCAACGGACCTGCCCAGTGCGTGGTGGCCGGCCCGAGGGACGCGGTCAATGCCTTCCAGGGGCGGATGGCCAGCCGCGGCGTGGACAGCCAGTTGCTCCCGATCAGCTATGCCGCGCACTCGCACATGGTGGAGCCGTTGCTGGCCGCATTCGAGAAGGTGGTCGCGTCGGTGGAGCTGAAGCCGCCGATGATCCCGTGGGTCTCCGACCGGACCGGCCGGCCGGTGTCGTCGGTTGAGGCGACGGATCCGGCGTACTGGAGCATGCACATGCGACAGACCGTTAACTTTTCCGCCGTGCTGGCTACCGTGCTTGACCACGGCAACGGGGCACTGGTGGAGGTCGGCCCCGGCCAGGCGCTGAACAGCCTGGTCCGCCAGCACCCGGCGTACGCTGCCGACCGCCCGGTAGTGCCGAGCATGCCGCACTCGTTCGAGAGCGTCTCCGGGCCGGCCGTACTGCTGGCGTCCGCGGGCAGGCTCTGGCAGGCGGGTGTGCCGATAGACTGGGCCGCGCTGCATGCGAGTGACCGACGTCGCCGCGTATCGCTGCCCGTGTATCCGTTCGAACGCCGACGATTCCGCATTGACCAGCCAGCGGACATCGAGGACGCCGTCACCGTCACCCCGAAGGCGGACCGCGCCGCCGAGGCACGGCTGACTGGTACCCAGGCGGTCGTCGCGGCGGCGTACCGCTCGATACTCGGCACGGACCAGGTCGATGCCGGACGTAGCTTCTTCGACCTCGGCGGCGACTCATTGCTGGCCGCGCGGGTGGCCGCGATCCTGCGACGCGAGCTCGGCGTCCAGGTCGGCGTCCGCTTGATCTTCCAGGCCCCCACAGTGGCCAGCCTGGCCAGGGCGATCGACGAGCAGCAGGCGGCAACGTCATGACGAGCGAGTCGCCCTGGCTACTGTGCCGCCGCCCCAATCCCGGCGCGGCAGCACGCCTCTACTGCATCCCGCACGCAGGCGGCACCGCCGGGGAATTCCTGTTCTGGTCGGATGCACTACGGCATTGCGAGGTGCGAGGCGTCCAGCCGCCCGGACGCGGCAGCCGGATGGACGACCAGCCGTTCACAAAGATGTCTGACCTGGTCCAGGCCATGGCACAGGAGATACAGCTGATCCCGCCGTACGCCTTGTTCGGGCACAGTCTGGGCGCAGCGATCGCCTACGAGCTGGTGCTGGCGCTGCGGGAGCGCGGACGGCCGTTGCCGGCACGGCTGTACCTGTCCGCGCAAGCAGCACCGCACCTGCATCAGCCGGAGCCGTCAGCGCCGCTCCTCGACGACACCGCCTTGCTCGCGGAAGCCGAGCAACAGTTCGGGCCGGCGCCGGCAGAGCTGCGCGACGACCCGGACTGGCCGGCGCTCATGCTCGACGGCCTGCGCGCCGACATGTGCGTACTCGCTTCCTACCAGCCGTTGCCCACCGAACCACTGACCTGCTCGATCGTGGTCATGGGCGGCACAGACGACCCGACGACGACCCGGGAAGACCTCGTCGCATGGAATCCCTACACCACCGGCACATTCGAAGTCCGGACGTTCACCGGCGATCACTTCTATTTCCGAGAACATCACCATGAGATCTGCCGTGACTTCGCCGCCGACCTGTGTCCATGACCTCGTCGAGGCGCGAGCGAGCGCTCATTCCGACGACATCGCGATCGTAGCCGGTGATCAGGTTCTCACCTACGGCGAGCTGAGCAGCTACACCAGCCGTCTCGCGCGTCACCTGGGCGGCTTCGGCTTTCACTCTCCCTCGGTCGGCATCCTGCTACCGCGATCCGCGGAGTTCGTGGCAGCGGCACTGGCGGTGCTCAAGGCAGGAGGGAGCTACGTTCCGCTCGACGCGGACTATCCGGTCACGCGGCTGCGCGCCATGCTGACCGCTGCCCGGTGCCCGATTGTGATCAGTACGACGCCGCTGTCCGTCAGCCTGCCCGAGAGCACCGGCGCCCGTGTCGTGTGCGTGGACACGGTGGCCGGAACTCTGGCCGGGATGCCGGCCGCTAGCCCGGGGATGCCCGTTCATCCGGACGCCCTCGCGTACACGATGTTCACCTCGGGCTCCACCGGGACTCCCAAGGGGGTCATGATCACCCATCGCGGCGTGGTACGGCTTGTCAGCTCGCCAGGCATAGCGAGCCTGGGTCGTGAGGATGTCCTCCTGCACGTATCCTCGGTCTCGTTCGATGCCGCCACCTTCGACATCTGGGGCGCCCTGGCCAACGGTGCGCGGCTGGTCATCGCCCCCTCCGGCCGGACCTCCACAGCCGACCTCGGCGTGCTCATCCGAGAGCACCGGGTGACTACCGTCCTGCTGCCTACCGGGTTGTTCCACCTGATGGTGGACGAACGGCTGGCTGACCTGAGTCAGCTACGGAAGGTCATCGTCGGCGGCGATGTGCTGTCGGCGGCGCACGCTAGGCGCTTCGTGACCGCCGCACCAGACTGCACGCTGGTCAACGCCTATGGCCCTACCGAGGTCACGGTCGCCACCGCGGTCCATGTCGTGTCCGACCTGGCCGATGCCGACACGGTACCCATTGGCACGGCGATGCCGGGAACGCACATCCGGGTACTCGATGATCACCTGCGGCCGGTTCCGGTGGGAACCAAGGGCCAGCTGTACGCCGGCGGTGCGGGCCTGGCGCGCGGTTACCTCGACGATCCCGCGCTCACCGCGAGGCGCTTCGTCGCGGACCCGTGGGCCGCCGGCGCCCGGCTTTACGCCACCGGCGACCTGGCCAGGCAGCGATCCGATGGGAGCCTGGAATTCCTCGGGCGAATCGACGACCAGTTCAAGAAGCGCGGGTTCCGGGTCGAGCCCGGCGAAGTCGACGCAGCCCTGCGCGCGGACCCAGCCGTCCAGGACGTGATCGTGCTCGCCGACGGCGCCACCGCCGATACCCGGCGGCTGGTGGCCGCGCTGGTGCCGGCGGCCCTCCCAGCTGACCGGGACTTCCTCGACACCGTACGGACCCGGCTGCGCGCAACGCTGCCGGACTACCTCGTACCCGATGTCTGGACGGCGGTTGACGCTTTCCCGCTGACTCCGAACGGCAAGGTCGACCGGCCTGCCCTCATCCATCTCGCTACCACATCCTCCGTTCCAGCCGCGGAACCCGGCCCGATGACAGCCGAGGAGTCCGCACTGGCCGCCATCTGGCAGGACATCTTCGACCTGCCAGCGGTCGATCGCGAGGCCGATTTCTTCGACCTGGGCGGTCATTCGCTGCTGGCCAACAAGATGGTGTTCCAGGTACGCCGCCGGCTGGGCATCGTACTGCCGCTGGACGCCATCTTCGACAATCCGACGTTCCGTGACCTGGCGGCTGTGCTGCGGGATATGCGAGGCGCGGGCGGGGCCGGGCTCGAACTGGGATCGTGACGTGCCTGGACCGTTCCTAATCCGGCTGCGTCCCTACAGCGCGCTCGTGCTGGCGACGGGAGCCTGGGGCGTCGAGATCACCGTGAGCAAGTACGCCATCGAAGGCCTCGGCTCATTCACCACGCTGTTCATCGAGTCGGGAGTCGCCGCGGTAGTGCTGTGGCTGGCCATGCTGTGCGCGCGCCCGCACCGCATCGTACGCATCCGCGACTACGCCGTCCTGGGACTGACCGAGCCCTTCGTCTGCTACGGCGCACTCAACCTCGGGTTGCGCGGCACCGGCGCAGCGAATGCCGCGCTCCTGATCGCGCTGCTGCCCGTGATGGTGCTGATCCTCGGTGTTGTATTCGTCAAGGAACCGGTCAGCCAGCGCAGCCTCACGGCCGTGCTCATAGCCACCATCGGCGGGGTCCTGCTGGCTACCGTGCACGTGACCGCGCGTGTGGGAACCAGCGACATCCTGGTCCTCATCTCGTGCCTGGCCGGCGCCGCCACAGTGCTCATGGTGAACCGCCTGGCCGCCCGGTCCTCGGTCCTGGAAATCACCGCGTTCCAGTTCGGCTTCGGCTTCGTCTTCTCGGTCCCGGTAGCCGCGGTGCTGTGGGCGACAGGCCGGGAAGCCGTCCCTGGCAGCGCTCAGCTCCCGCATGTCGCCGCAGCGGCGGCGGTCGGGCTAGGCGGCTTCGCCATGGCCTACCTGGCCTACAACTATGCCGTCGCGCACGTGTCGGTAAACGCGGCGGGGATAGCGCTGAACCTGATTCCCGTGTTCGGCATCGTGTCCGCGATCGGCTGGCTGGGCGAAGGACTCGCCCCATTCCAGTGGTTCGCCGGCGCGCTGATCTTCGGCGGAATCGCGTTGTTTCCCCATACGCCGGAAGGCCCCGTCGAAGGAGTAGCGCAGCGTGCCTGGGACTAACCTCACCGCCGCGGAGGCCCGCACCCGGGCGCAGCTCATCACCGCGGTCGCCTATCGCATCGACCTGGACCTGACCAACGCAAGTAAAGGCCAGACGTTCCGGTCCACCACGGTGATCCGCTTCGCCTGCACCGTACCCGGCTCCCGTAGCTTTGCCGACCTGGTCGCGGAAAAGGTGCATGAGATAGTCCTGAACGGGGTTGCCCTCGAACCCGGCCGGGTCTTCGCGGACAGCCGGATCGAGTTGCCGACGCTGTCTGCCGACAACGAACTGCGCGTGGTGGCTGACTGCGCCTACTCGACGACCGGCGAGGGCCTGCACCGATTCGCTGATCCGGTCGACGGGGAGACTTATCTCTACACTCAGTTCGAGTTGCCGGATGCGCGGCGTGTGTTCGCCTCATTCGAGCAGCCCGACATCAAGGGCATGTTCCAGTTCACCGCGGTCACCCCAGCCGGCTGGACAGTGATCAGTAACGAGGTTTCACCCGAGCCGGAGAAGGGCGAGGCCGAGGGCACCCAGGTGCACCGGTTTGCCGCCACGCCCCCGATCCCGACCTACATCGCCGCCCTGATCGCCGGTCCCTATGCGGGCGTATCCGGCAGCTACCAAGGTGACGGCGGGCAGCGAGTGCCGCTGGCCGTCTACTGCCGCCGCTCACTGGTCGAGCACCTCGATGCCGAGGCGATCTTTGCGGTCACCAGGCAGGGCTTCGACTATTTCCAGGACAAGTTCGGCATTCGCTATCCCTTCAGCAAGTTCGACCAGATATTCCTGCCGGCATTCAACGCGGAAGGGATGGAAAACGCCGGCGCGGTGACAATCCACGACGAGGACTTGTTCCGGTCGAAGGTAACCGAGCGGAGGTACCAGAACCGCGCCGATACGATCCTGCATGAGCTCGCGCACATGTGGTTCGGCAACCTGGTGACGATGAAGTGGTGGGACGATCTGTGGCTTAACGAGTCGTTCGCCACGTTCATGTCCGTGCTGTGCCAGGCCGAAGCTCGCGGAAGCCAGTGGACGAACGCATGGACGATCTTCACCGAGTCCATGAAGAGCAAGGCGTATGAGCAGGACCAGCTTCCGTCCACTCACCCCATCGTGGCCGATATCAGCGACCTGGCGGAGGCCCTGGTCAACCTGGACGCGATCACCTACGAGAAGGGCGCCTCGGTCCTCAAACAGCTCGTGGCATACGTCGGGCAGGACGCGTTCTTCGCCGGTGTGAGGGCGTACATGCGGCGGCACGCGTGGGGGAACACCCGGTTGTCCGACCTGCTTGACGCGCTGGAGCGGGCATCAGGTCGCGACCTGCGGAAGTGGTCCAAGCTGTGGCTCGAGACGGCCGGCGTCAATGTATTGCGGCCGGAGATCTCGCTGGCCGGGGATGGCACGCTGAGCTCCATCGAGATCCGGCAGGAGGCTCTCGCGCTGGCCGCCGGTGCCCGCGGCCAGCCGGTGCTGCGCCCGCACCGGATCGCGGTCGGGATGTATGACCTGGTGGATGGCGCGATGGTCAGGACCGGGCGGATCGAGGTAGACGTTGACGGCGAGCTGACCCGCGTGCCGGTGCGGCCGGGCCGCCGACGGCCAGCCGTCGTACTGCTGAACGACGACGACCTGTCGTACGCCAAGGTGCGGCTGGATCCCGATTCGCTGGCCGCGGTCACCTCGCATATCGCTGACTTCACCGAATCACTTCCGCGCGCCCTGTGCTGGGCGCTGGCCTGGGACATGACCCGTGACGGCGAGCTTGCCGCCCGAGACTACCTGGCGCTGGCGCTGGAGGCGGTCGGCCGCGAGCGGGAGATCGGCGTGGTCGAGTCGGTCCAGCGCCAGCTGAAGCTGGCGCTGGACCTGTATGCCGACCCGGGGTGGCGTGCCGAAGGTCTGGCCAGGTACGCGGCTAGGGCGCTGGAGCTTGTGCACCGCGCCGCGCCCGGCAGCGATCACCAGCTCGCCTGGGCGAGGGCGTTCGCCGGCACGGCTCGCACCGGGGAGCATCTCGCCGTTCTCCGCGGCTGGCTGGCTGGCGATAACCTCATCGCTGGGCTGGCCGTCGACGACGAGCTGCGCTGGGAACTGCTAGAGCATCTGTCGGCAGCCGGCGCCATCGCCGCTGCCGCGGTCGACGCCGAGTTGGAGCGAGACAACACCGCCGCCGGCCAGCGACATCACGCTACCTGCATGGCCGCGCGCCCGACGGCGCGGGCGAAAGCCGATGCCTGGACGTCCGTGGTGGAGCTCGACATAGTGACGAACTCGATCCAGGAGGGTGTGATCACCGGCTTTGTCCAGCCGGATCAGGGCGAGTTGCTGGCACCATACACAGGCAAGTACTTCGCGGCGATCAAGGACATCTTCGAGCAGCGCTCGGCTCAGATGAGCCAGCAGATCATCCTCAGGCTGTACCCGTCGGTCCAGGTCGAGACGGCGACGCTGGATGCGACCGATGCCTGGCTATCCTCCGCCGACCCCGTCCCCGCGCTGCGCCGCATGGTCCTCGAGGGCCGCGCGGGCGTGGAACGGGCGCTCCGTGCCCGGGCCGCGGACCGGGCGGCGGCAGAACGCCGGTGATCCCTATGGGCGATATTCCGCACCATCCGCCACAGCAACGCCAAGGCGTATCATCACAATTTTCGCATGATAGGAACCGAATATGCTAAAGTTCCTTCATATAGGGTCTTGGTACCGAGAGGCAGTGCCTTGACTTTACGTACCGCAGGTGTCATCGGTGCCGGGACAATCGGCCGCGGAGTCGCTGAGGATCTCGCGCAAGCCGCTTATGACGTAATCCTCGTCGATATTTCGGAAGAGCAGCTCAGCAGCGCGCTCACCCAGATCAGAAGCGACATTCTCGTGTACGGGATGTTCCGCTCCGAGAAGCCCAAGGGCGACGTCGAGACCGTCGTGAGCCACATCAGCGTGAGTACCGACCTGGCGCGGCTGAGTTCGGCCGACTTCATCGTCGAAAACGTGACTGAGGACTGGGACATCAAGCGCGATATCTATCAGCAGATAGACGCCATCTGCCGCCCAGGAGTGATCTTCGGGGTCAACACGTCGGCCATTCCCATCACGCGGGTCGCCGCGGCGACGACACGGCCGTCGGACGTGATCGGCATGCATTTCATGAACCCGGTTCCCCTTATAGGAACTGTCGAGGTGATCAGGGGGTACTACACCTCCGACCAGACGGTCCACGCGGCTCTCGACATCCTCCAGAGGCTCGGCAAGGAAGGAATCATCGTCCAGGACTCACCCGGCTTCGTCACGAACCGCGTCCTCATGCTGACCATCAACGAGGCCATTTTCTGCGTGCAAGACCAGGTAGCCTCCGCTGAGGAGGTCGACCGGATATTCAAGGGCTGCTTCGCTCACAAGATGGGACCGCTGGAGACCGGCGACCTCATCGGCCTCGACACCATCCTCAACTCGATCACCGTCATGTACGAGAATTTCCGCGACAGCAAATACCGCCCGGCGCCCCTTCTGGTCAAGATGGTCGAGGCGGGGCTGCTGGGACGGAAGACGGGACGCGGTTTCTATACCTACTAACCGGCGACCTAGGGGACCGACTTGATCAGCCAGCTGACCGAAGATGAGTTACGCCGATGGCAGGGCTTCCGGGAGTTCGCTGACCGCGTCATCGCTCCCGTCGCAGGCTCGATCGACGCGAGTCAGCTGCTGCCGCCCGAACTTATCAGGGAACTCGGCACGGCTGGTCAGCTGTCAGCGCTGCTCCCCCGGAAATGGGGAGGCGGCGAGCTCACCATGACCGCCTACGGGATGATGTGCGACGAGCAGGGACGGACGTGCTCGAATGTCCGGAACTTCGTGGCGGTCCAGGACATGGTGTCGGATGCCATCTGGCGCTGGGGCAGCGAGGAGCACAGGCGGCGGTGGCTGCCTGAGATCGCCCGCGGCCAGAAAGTGGCCGCATTCCTTCTCACTGAGCCCGGCGCCGGCAGCGATGCGCAGAACATGGGCACGCTCGCGAGAAAAGACGGCACGGATGTCGTCCTCACTGGCACCAAGAAATGGATCAGCTTCGGGCAGTGCGCGGACCTGCTCCTGGTTTTCGCGCAATATCAAGACCGACACACGGCGTTCCTCGTCGAGGCCGGCACTCCGGGCATCCACATCAAGCCGCTGAACGGCATGCTCGGCCTGCGCGGCTCGATGCTTGCCGAGATCACCTTCGAGGACTGCCGCGTACCTGGCGACGCGATAATCGGGTATCCCGGATCAGGGCTGGTCTTCGTGGCCTCGAGCGCGCTCCACATCGGCAGGTACAGCACGGCTTGGGGCTGTGCCGGTCTCGCGCAGGCCTGCCTGGACGAGTCGGTGGCCTACGCCAAGGAGCGCGTCCAGGGCGGCAAGACCATCGGCGAGCATCAGCTCGTGCAGCGGATGCTCGCGGATATGCTCACCGAGACCCGGGCCGCCCGCCTGCTGTGCTGGCAGGCCGGCCTGGCCTCGGACCGCGAGGATGCCGACAGCCATTACCAGACGCTGGCGGCCAAGTACTTCGCATCGACGTCGGCAACGCGAATCGCGAGCCAGGCGATTCAGCTCCAGGGAGCCCAGGGCATGCGTGCCGGTGCCGTGACCGAGCGGCTATTCCGCGACGCCAGGGCGATGGAGATCATCGAGGGCACGACTCAGGTCATTCAGCAGCTGCTCGGCCGGTGGAGCCTAGTCGCCCGCCATCCGGCGGCCCAGACGACCTGCACGAAGAGGAGCCAAGCGTGACCGAAGATGATGCGCGCAGGCGCGTCCGCACCTTCCTTGAGCCAGAGCTCGGCGGGCGTCCGCTGGCCGACACAGACGACGTCTTCGCCCTGGGTTACGTCAATTCGCTCTTCGTCATGCAGCTAGTACGGCTGATACAGGGAGAGTTTGGCATCCAGCTGGAGCCGGAAGACATGGACTTCGACAACTTCCGTACCGTCAACGGCATGGTCGCCCTGATCGGCTCCAAAATGGGAGCCGACGCCTCACCGGGCGGCCACGACCCGTTTCGCTCAGCTGGGTGAATCGCGCGTGCCGGCCGGATCTGTCACGACGCACATCAAGCTACACTCTGCGATCACGTTCGGCCTGGCCGACGAGATAAGGCGCCGCATGCTGTTCGTGTCGTCCGCTATCACAGACTTCGAGCTGGTAGTCGGCGGCGGAGCGGTCACCGGCGTGACGGTCTACTCCACGGAGCCGCTCGATCTGGCCGTCATGACCCGCAAGGTCAACGCGGTCATCGACAACGACGTACGGCCGCAGGTCGTCACCCCGGCAAAGGTGATTTGGAGGTCACCGGTTCGGCGCGAAGTGGCCGAGGGGACGTTCGAGGCCCTCGCCGAGGCCGGGGCCGTGACCGAGACCGGCGAGGGCCAAGTCGCCATCGGCGAGCCATTGCTAATGCTGTTCCAGTACTTCGACGGCGCCCTCGTCGGCATGCTGACGAGCAGCTTCGCGGCCAGGCAGTTCCAGTATCCGACGCTCATCCGGGCGCAGACCCTGGAGCGGGCCGGCTACGTCAAGGCGTTCCCGCATCATTTGCTGTTCGTGACTCGCCCGGACAACGACATCGATGTGTACCGCGACATTCGCGAGACGTATGCAGACGCGCCGCTGGATTCGCGGCTGCTGACGCACTGCCGGAACGTCGACTACTGCCTGCCGCCCACCATGTGCTACCACACCTTCAGCCAGTACCAGGGCCGCACGGTCGGAGCGGACGGCATTGAGGTGGTGACCGCAAGAGGGAAATCGTTCCGCTTCGAAGCCGGGTACTCGGCCACGCTGGAACGGCTGTGGGATTTCACCATTCGCGAGATGGTTTTCATGGGCACGAGGGACGAGGTTCTGCAAGCCCGCGAGCTGGTCATGTCGAAGACCTTCGCGCTCATGGAGGCACTCGGCATGAGCGGTCACTGCGAGCTGAGCAATGACCCGTTCTTCGGCAGCGCCGATACTGCTGACCGGATCGGATCGCAACGCATGCTCGAGCTCAAGTACGAGTTGCGGCTGCCCGTTGGCGTCGACCGCACGATCGCTGTTGGATCGTTCAACTTCCATAACGACCTCTTCGGACACGCCTTCGGAATCGAACACAGCACCGGTGAGGCCGCCTGGAGCAGCTGCGTCGGCTTCGGCCTCGAGCGCCTCGTCTACGCCTTCGTGTGCCAGTTCGGGCTTGACTGGCGGCACTGGCCTGCCCCTCTCCGCGCCGTCACTGAGCAACGGTGGAGCGCTGCTCGGTGATGGAGTTGCCTCCGTCAACCACCACGCACTGCCCGGTGATGTAGGACGCGCCGGGGCTAGCGAGCCAGGCAACGGCGGAGGCCACCTCGTCAGGCGTGGCGTTCCGGCCGATAGGGGTGGCCTGTCCCTGGGCGTAGTCCAGCGGCGTCTGGGAGCCGGTCCCAATCCAGCCAGGCGCCACGGCGTTGACTGTGATTCCCTGCCGCGCCGTATCGATGGCGACCGCACGGGTAAGGCCGATCATGCCCGCCTTGGCGCTGGCGTAGGCAACCTCTTCACGTATCGCCATCACCGGGCCGGTGACGCTGGCGACCATGACGATCCTTCCCCAGCTGCGCCTGACCATGATGGGCAGGGCCGCCCTGGTGACCAGGAAGGCGGTGGTCAGGTTCCGCGCCAGCGAGGCCTGCCATGTCGTCAGGCTGATCGCGCTGATCGTCCCGGACCCGAAATCCGGGCTGGTCGTAGAGACAAGACCAGCGTTGTTGACCACAATGTCGAGCCGCCCCCACTGCCGCAGCGCGGCCGAGACAAGCTCTGCCGCGACGTCCTCCTGGGTGAGGTCACCGAAGACCCCCGCGGCGTCGACGCCGACGTCACGCAGCTCGCTGACACGGGCCTCAATCCGGTCACTAGTGGCACTGATCAAGACAGCAGCACCCAGTTCGCCGAGAAGCCTGGCGGTGGCGAAACCAATTCCGTCGGGACTACCCGAGCCGGTGACCACGGCGACGCGCCCAGACAGGTCAAACGTCGGCGGAAGAGCCATTTGCCGATCTTAGCGCGAAGAGCCGCCGCCCACTCAGGCATGATTGCCCGAAGCCGTTCCAGTATCGCCCGGATCTGGAA
>JASHUI010000140.1:0-4928 GCA_030040095.1 Streptosporangiaceae bacterium
TCCCGCATGGGGCGGCCCGCGCAAGCGCCGGCCGGGGCCGGCGGAACGGCCGCCAGCGCGGACGAGGAGACGACGTGGACTTCTCGCTGAGCGCCGAGCAGCGCGAGCTGACCGAGGCGGCGGCCGAGTTCGCCCGGCGCAAGCTCAACGACGATCTGGCCAAGCGCGAGGACGCGGGCGAGTTCCCGCGGGACGCCTGGCGGGCGTGTGCGGAGTTCGGGATCCAGGGACTGCCGGTCCCCGCCGAACTCGGCGGCGCCGGGAGCGACGCGCTGACCACGGCGCTGGTCATGGAGGCCCTGGGCTACGGGTGCCGGGACAACGGCCTGTTGTTCTCGCTCAACGCGCAGATGTGGAGCGTCGAGCTGCCGCTGGTGACGTTCGGCACCCCGGCGCAGCACCGGGCGTACCTGCCCGGGCTGGTGTCCGGGGACATCATCGGCGGGCACGCGATGACCGAGCCGCAGGCCGGCTCCGACGCGCTGCACCTGCGCACCCGCGCCGACCGGCGCGGCGACCACTACCTCCTGAACGGGGCCAAGCAGTTCATCACCAACGCCCCGGTCGCCGACGTGCTGCTGGTCTATGCCGCGGTGACGGGCCGCCGCGGGCTGGCGGGCCTGTCCGCGTTCCTGGTCGACGCCCGGACGCCCGGACTCGAGATCGGCGGCGGCCGCGACAAGATGGGGCTGCGGACCTCGCCGATGGGCGAGATAGCGCTGACCGACTGCCTCGTTCCGGCCGGGAACCGGCTGGGGCCCGAGGGGGCCGGGATGGCCATCTTCAACTCGTCCATGGAGTGGGAGCGGAGCTGCCTTTTCGCCAGCACGGCCGGCACGATGCGGCGGCAGCTGGACGAGTGCGTGGCCTACGCGCGCTCGCGCGAGCAGTTCGGCCAGCCCATCGGGAAGTTCCAGGCCGTGGCCGGCCAGCTGGCCGACATGTACGTGCGCCTGGAGGCGGCGCGGCTGCTCATCTACCACGTCGCCTGGCTCAAGCAGCAGGGCAGGTCCGCCCCGGCGCAGGCGGCCGCCGCGAAGCTGTTCACCAGCGAGGCGTGGGTGCGCACCAGCCAGGACGCGATCCAGACCCACGGCGCCTTCGGCTACATGAAGGAATCGGGAATCGAGCGCGACCTGAGGGACGCGGTCGCCAGCACCATCTACTCCGGCACCTCGCAGATCCAGCGCGTGGTCATCGCCCGGATGCTCGGGCTGTGAGCCACCGGGCGCCCGGAAGGGAAGCGTCATGGCCTATCTGCTGCAGCATCTGCTGACCGAGGCCGCGGCGCGCGGGCCGCGGCGCCCGGCGGTGGCGGCCGGCGGCAGGGTGCTCAGTTACCAGGAGCTGGACGCGCTGAGCAGCAAGGTGGCCCGGGCCCTGCTGCGCCTGGGCGTGGCGCCCGGCGACCGGGTGGGGATCCTCGCCCCCAAGTCGGACGCCTCGGTCATCGGGCTGTACGGGGTGCTGAAGGCCGGCGCCTGTTACGTTCCGCTGGACCCGAAGGCGCCGGCCGAGCGGCTCCGCTACGTCGTCAGGGACTGCGGCGCCGCCGCAGTCGTGGCCGACGAGGCGAGGGCGCGCCAGGCCGCGGCCCTGGCCAGCCGCGTTCCCCGGTCGCGCGGCGTGCTGGTGACCAGCGCGCCCGAGGTGGCCGCCGAGGCGGACGAACCGCTGGCGCGCGACGGCGTGACCGAGAACGACCTGGCGTACATCTTGTACACGTCGGGATCGACCGGCACGCCGAAGGGGGTGATGATCTCCCACCGGAACTCGCTCGCGTTCGTCGAATGGGCGACGGCCGCCGCCGGGCTCGGCGAGCACGACCGCGTGTGCAGCCCCGCGCCGCTGCACTTCGACCTGTCGGTCTTCGACGTCTTCGCCACCTGCCACGCCGGGGCCTGCCTGGCGGTCCTGCCGGAGGGGACGGCGACGTTCCCGGTGTCGATCGCGAGGTGGCTGGAATCCGAGCAGGTCTCGGTCTGGTACTCGGTGCCCTCGGTCCTGACGCTGCTCACCTGCTTCGGCGGCCTGCGGCAGTTCGACCTGTCCCGTCTGCGGGTGGTGATCTTCGCCGGGGAGGTGTTCCCGCCCAAGTACCTGGCCCGGCTCATGGCCGAGCTGCCGCACGCCCGTTACCTCAACTGGTACGGGCCGACCGAGACCAACGTGTGCACGGCGTTCGAGGTGCCCGCGGGCGAGGCGGACGCCGCGCCGGTCCCGATCGGCCGGGCGTGCGCCAACACCGAGGTATTCGCGGTCACCGGCGACGGCCTGCGGGTCAGCCAGCCCGGCCAGGAGGGCGAGCTGTACGTGCGGGGCCCCACGCTGATGCGCGGTTACTGGGGCCAGCGGGCCAGGACCCGCGAGGTGCTGGTCCGCAACCCGTTCCGGGCGGCCTACGACGAGCCGGTGTACCGGACCGGCGACCTGGTCACGCTGGAACCTTCGGGCAACTACGCCTACGTCGGCCGCCGGGACAGCATGGTGAAGATCCGGGGCTACCGGGTGGAGCTTGGCGAGGTGGAGGCCGCGCTGTACCGGCATCCGGCCATCCGGGAGGCGGCCGTGCTGCCGGTGCCGGACGAGCTGCTCGGCACCCGCCTGCGCGCGGTCGTCGCCGTCGACCGGCCAGGCGGCGATGCCGGCGACCTCACCCGCGAGAAGGTTCTGGACCACTGCCGGCAGTGGCTGCCGGGCTACATGGTGCCGGACGCCGTCGAGTTCCGCGAGGCGCTGCCCCGGACCTCGACCGGCAAGGTCGACCGGACCGGACTGGCCCGGGAGTAGGCGGGCCTGCGGCCGCGGCGAGGGCGAGCAGGAACTCACGGAAAGGAACGTGCCGAAGTGGAGACGATCATCAACGACTACGTCAGCCGGGAACTGGTGCAGGACGCGGCGGTGCTGCCGCTGGCGGACGACACGTCGCTGCTGGACAGCGGCGTCCTCGACTCGCTGAGCCTGCTCAGGCTGGTGGTCTTCCTCGAGAAGCGGTTCAAGATCGTGGTGGGCGACACGGATCTGCTCCCGGAGAACTTCGCGAGCGTGAACGCCATCTGCGGCTACGTCCGGGCCCGGGAGCCCCGAAGGCAGGAGGCCGTGCGTGGGTGACCGCCGCGCTCAGAGGCTGCTGCGCAGCGCCGAGGGCATGGCCTACTGGGCGGTCGGCGCGCCGGTCCTGGCCCGGCTGCCGGCCGCGGCCGGCTACCGCATCGCCTGCTGGCGCGGCGACTGGCTGCTGCGCCGCCAGAGCGGCAAGCGCGCCGAGCTGGCCCGCAACCTGCGGCTGCTCGGGATGGAACTCAGCCCGGCCGCGGCGCAGGAGGTGACCAGGGACTGGTTCCGGTTCGCCTCCTGCGAGGCGGTCGACATGATGCGGCTGCGGCACCGGGCCCGGCCGCTGCGGCGGCTGGTCCAGATCCGGGGCCGGGAGCACCTGGACGCCGCGCTGGCCGCGGGAAGGGGAGCGATCCTGTGCGGCGCCCACTTCGGCTCCTACCACACCAGCTTCTCGGTGCTCCAGTGCAGCGGGTTCCCGGTCACCTCCATCGGGCGCTGGCAGTACAAGTACACGGCCGGCCTCTCCGGGGCCGAGCGGCGGTTCTGGGACCACGTCTACCGGCGGGCGCGGCGGCAGCGGCAGCGGCCGAACATCGAGCCATGGCCCGGCCGGTTCGAGGTCGCGGCCCAGGCCGCCGCCGCGCTGCGGGCCAACGAGGTGGTCACGATCGCGATCGACGCGCCGCCGCTGGACAGCGACGTGGCCCGCGCGGTCGAGGTTCCCTTCCTCGGCGGCCGGGCCCGGCTCCTGCCCGGGGTCGTGACCCTGGCCCAGCTGACCGGGGCCCCGGTGCTCATGTGCTTCCAGTACCGCTCGGCCGACTACCGCCACCAGGTGCTGGAGGTCTCCGCCCCGGTGCCGATGGACGAGGACACGGCGACGGCCTTCGCGCGCTGCGCGGCCGAGGTGAGCGCCGCGATCCAGCGGAGCCCGGCCCACTGGGCCTACTGGGCCAGCCCGGCCGACCTGGACACCCTCGAGCTCGGCCGGCCGGGGTGGTGTCAGCACGCGGACCCTCCGGCCGCGAGCCGCATGAGGTCGGTGTCGAGGTCGACCGAGGTCTCGGTTCCGCCCGCGCTGCCGAACTCGTGCTGGTAGCGCTGCCAGTGCTCGCCGGAGATCTTCCGGGCGAAGCCGCTCTCCATGAGCAGCACAAGCTCGACCGCGGCCCGGTCGACCCGCTGGTTCAGGCTCGGGTCACTCCAGTCCTCGGGCGCCGCGAACAGGGAGGTCGGCACGGTCATGGCGCGCAGGTAGGCGAACATCGGCCGCATCTGGTCGTCCGCGACCAGGGCGTGCCGGGCGGTCCCGGCCGTCGCGGCCAGCACCACCGGCTTGCCGATCAGCAGGTCGTTGTCCAGGACCTGGAAGAACGAGGTGAACAGCCCGCTCGGGCCGGCCTTGTAGACCGGGGCGGCGGCGATGATGCCGTCGGCCTCGCCGAGCGCCGTGATCGCCTGCTGCAGCCTGGGCGTGACCAGCTGCGACACCAGGGCGGCGGAGATGTCGGCGGAGATCTCGCGCAGCTCGATGACGCTGGTCGTCACGGTGTTGCCGGACCCGGCGGCCAGGGCCGCGGCCCGGCCGGCGATGCGGTCGGCCAGCAGCCGGGTCGAGGACGGATCACCGGCGCCGCCGCTGACCACGACGAGCCTGAATCGTTCCTTCTGCTCAGGCGGGTTCATGCACGTGTCCCCCGTTCTTCGGGCCGGCCGCCGCGGGCTCGACGGCGGGCTGGCGGGCCAGCTTCCGGCAGATCGCTTCGAGCTGCCGCAGCTCGCCCGGGGTCAGGCCGCCGGACATGGCCCGGGCCACGCCTCGGGCGTGCTCGCGCCCGACCCGGCGCTGCAGCGCCCGGCCGGCCGGG
>JASHUI010000141.1:0-16530 GCA_030040095.1 Streptosporangiaceae bacterium
GACGTCAGAATCCCAGCAACGGCCCAGCCATCAATGACCTCGCCGTATCACGCGAAAACGGGCCTAGCCAGTGCGGACCTAAGTCGCGGATCCAGGTCAGATCAGGGTATGCACCCCCTCGGCAGCGAGCCGCACGGCGGTGTGCTCGTCCAGCCGACGTACCAGGGCGTCAACGAACGGCCGGTCGTTCTCGTCGCACGGGTAGACGTACGCATCGAGCGCTCGGAACCGGGCGCCTCTCATCCGCTTCGCCCGGTAGGAATCCGTCCCGAGGTTGACCTTCACCGCACCGGAAGCGATCGCCATCCGGACTGGCTCCGCGCAGCAGAGCACCCCATAGGACCCGTGGAGGTCCTCCACCGAGTAGTCGGCACCCCACCTGAACGTGTACACCGTGGTAGAGGAGCTGAGAAGCAGCGCCGACGCGAGGAGTCTCCCGTGCTGGTTCACCGCTCCGAGGAGATGCGCCTTCGCCCCCAGCGAGCGAACGAGAGAGCGTCGGAGCTGGAGCAGTGCGCCAGGATCGACGTCGTCCCCGTACTTCCGCCAGTTCTGCACTTCCTGCAGGACCACCTGCTCGAGCGCCTGAACCGGCAGCCGGACGACCGAAAGGCCGCCCTCGGCGAACCTTCGTTCATCCCTACGGACCGTGTGCCGCCTGGACCGTTCGATGGCAGCAACGTAGCCATCGAAGCTCTGCACCCTGGACAGGTCAATCTCGGCGCAGGCGCCGTAGCACCCATGCGCGTACCCGGCCCGCTCGAGCGCGGCGGCGAGATCACCGTCACCCGACGACACATGGAGCCAGACGGCGGATCGCGCGCCCACCTGCCGCGCGACGACCACCGCTGTCTCGGCCAACTTGTCGGCCGCTGCGGCCGACAACGCAGACGACCCGCTGCGCATCGCTGGTCGGGCGTCCCACAGGTTGCCCAGCACGAGGCTCGGCGACAATCTCCTCTCGAACTCCGACTCCGCCGCGCCACCGCCCAGGCAGGGAGGCACCTCCGCGCCGATGCTGTCCGGTGATGCGAGCAATTCAGCAGGCCGGTTCAAGCGGGGCGTGTCAGCCGAGGTGAGGAGCGCAGGAGCCACGCTGACCGCAGCTCCGTGTTCGGAGACCACGATGTATCGCTGGTTGGCGGGGTCGACATCGGACAGGTAGGACAGGTACTCCCACGAGGTCGCTAGTGCCCCATCGGTCCTGGTGATGAGCGCAGCTGCGTCGCTGGCGAGGCCAGCGAGGTCCGCGCTCACGGTCACCTCGATCCCAGCCCGCCCGCTCACGAGCCTACCTGCATCAACTCCTCGAGCTCGGCCCTGAGAGCGAGCCCAATGACCTCTGCGACGTCGGCGACAGTGCTACGAACTGCGGAGGCCAGCGGCAGGACGTACGCATATAGCCGACGGATGGTCCCTCCACGCACTCCTTTCGCGAGGAGGGCGGTCCCTCCCAGCCCCACCCTCTCAAGCCTGTGCTCCGCCGCCCACCGCATCGGCTCGTAGATGCACAACTCGAGGTAGACGTCCCGGAGGCCCGGGACTGCTCCATACGTGAAGGAGTGGTACGAATGTCGCCCATGAAGGTGCACGGCGCCGGCAACCAGCCCGCGGTCCGGGTCTCGCACGCCGAGCAAGCGGGCTTGCTCGGCGAGATGTTCCCGCAGCGGTGAGCGAAGCTGCCACAGCCGGTCGAAGCCAACGTCGTCGCCGTGCGCGGCCCAGCTCTGTGCCTCGAGCGCGACGACCTCCTCGAGCTGGTCCATCGGAAGCTCCTCTACAACGATGCCGGCTCGCCGCAGCCGAGACCGCTCATTCCGGATCCGCTGCCGACGCCGAGCGCTGCACCGGGCCAGACTGTCGTCGAACGAGATCGCTCCGTGTAGGCGCACCTCGGCATCGGCGTCGTACAGCACTTCAATGAACCCGGCCGACCGCAAGCACGCGCGCATGATGCGGCGATCCTCCGGGACAGAGAGGAAGGTCAGCGACGCTGCGCCCTCCTCCCTCGCGACTGCCGAGGCGGCTCCCACCAACTGGTCAACGACGGTTCGCATGTCCACCACGCGTTCAGCGAGCAGGGCGTCAGCATCCCACAGGTTCCTCACGGAGAACGCCGGAGCGAGCTCGCGCTCGAGCCGCTCCGTATCGTGATCGTCCAGGCGAGCTCCGAGCTGGGCCCCAGGCCGGCACAGCCACATGGTCTGCGGACCGACTCGAACGAGTGGCAGCGCACCGACGTACCCGTAAGTGTCAGACGCCACGACCATCTGCCGGTCGTGACACCCGGCGTCATCGAGCCAGCGCAGGAAGCCGTACTGCGCCTCGATGTCACCGCCCTGGGCCAGGCTGCTCCACGCTTGCCGATCAAGTGCCGAGACCGGAACGCATCCGACCCTAAGTGGGCCGATGCGGCCCCTGGCGGACGACGACCTGGTCGGATCAGTCGACATGCGCCACGATGTGGTTCACCGCAGCGTCGGCGATGCGGGCCGCCTCTCCTGCCGTCCGCGCCACGGTGAGCACGTGGCCGATGAACTCGTGGTTGCTAGCGAGCGTGCGGACTTCCGCTCCGATCGGGACGTGGAGCGAGACGTCGACGACGCCGGGCGTCGCTGCGGCGAGACAGACGCCGTCTATGCCGGAGAGGTGACCGTTCCTGGGCGCATGTATCGCCCTCCAAGCCGCACCCCTGGACAGCGTCGGGGCTGGCAGGCCCGCGCCCCTCCCCGCTGCAGCGGCCACGGCAGCTTCCAGCATGTCGATGCCCGTGCTCAGCCGCACGAGCTCAGAGATGTCCCCACCTCCGACCCGGCCGTTGATCTCGATCACCTTCGGACCAGCGGGCGCCACCCGAAGCTCGGTGTGCGCAGCTCCGAAGCGGTGCCCAACGGCGTCAAGCGCGGCGACCGTGACCTCTGCAACACCGTCGGTGATGTCGTCTGGCAGCACGCTCGGGAACGTGTCCGACGTCTCGGCGAACGCTGGCGCTCCGGTGATCACCTTGTCCGTGACGCCGACTACCTCGTGCTTGCCGGCGTCCTGGTCGTACCACGATTCAACGCTGACCTCGTACCCGAGCACGTACTCCTCGACAAGCGCACCTGCAGGCCTCGGCACCCCCCGGGCATTCTCCGGATGAGCGACGATAGCGTCGAACGCGGCGCGCGCCTCCTCGAGCGAAAAGCACAGGCGGACATCCGTGCTAGCCGAATCAGTCATGGGCTTCACGACGCATGGGAAGCCGATCTCCTTCGCGGCCTGAACGAGCTCGTCGTCTGAGCGTGGATTGACAAACGCCGGACACGGGATGCTCCGAGCGGCGAGCGCCTCTCGGGAGCTGAGCTTGTTGACGCAGAGATGAGCCGCTGAGCTCGCCAAGCCGGGAAGCGAAAAACGCTCGCAAAGGAGCGAGACGGCTGCCAAGTTGTAGTCGCACATGGTGAAGATTGCTGCCACCGTGCCGCTGTCCTTCTCGATGGCGCGCTCGAGGGCATCGATATCATTGGTCTCGGCTTCCAGCACACGAAAGTTTTCACCTGCCTCGCCGTGACCTGGCACCGCGGCATAACGGGACCACTGGTTGGTCACGAACACAGGGTCCTCGAGGCCGATCTGCCGTGCCACTTGCAATGGGCGGAGACCAACCTCCGTGAGTTGCGCTTCCACTACGTAGAACGACATGCGGCGACCTCCATCAAGAGTGCATGCGGGTCGTCAACTCCGCGTAAATGAGCAGCGCGCAATTGTACATCTCGCTCAACCCTGGTGGAACGGAGAATTCTTGGGCAGTTGGGTCCGGCGGTATCACGCCGTGACTCCGCTCGAGGGTTTTATGCCACTTCGCTTGGGACTCGGCTTCATCGTCACGCCAGGTACGGAGGCGTCCGTCCTCCCACGTCAGCATCGATGGGCTGTACTCCAAGCCAACATGCTTGCAGAAGCATCGCAACACCGCTTCCGGCTGTTGGCGGAACAACGTTCCGTCGACGACAGGGACGTCTCGTTGGTAACATCGGATCCGATCTAACATGCGGTGCAGTGCAACGAATCCGAGTTCGTGTTCGGTGAAATCCGGCTTCAATGGCAGCAATGACTGGATTACGAGCTTCGGGTGCCGGAGCATGAGGCAGTGGTGCACCTCGCGGAAGATGTCGTCCTCCACAAACGGCTCGGCCTGGAACGCCAGCTCCTTCACGAATAGTACGGGAGCGCCGGACGCTCGCATCGCCGCCAGCGGATGCTCGTCCGCATGAACCTGAGCGTCCCCATACCGCGCCGACCGTCGGCGTGGCCCGAAGTAGTACGAGTGCGTATATGGTTCGTGAAGGATATCGACGTCCGTGCTCTGGGACACTGCCTTCTCGAACGCAGTGGAGACCGATCTCGGGGTCGCCCACATGATGATGGTGCGCCGATCCGATGCCGCTACCATGGAACACTGACCATCGGCTCGTCCACGACGAATCCGAAGATGTCCTCGTCCGTCTCCCGTCGCCAGCACAGGCTAGCCGTCCCCTGGCGGACGGCCACGGCTGCGGCTCGCGGTCGGTTGAAGCTGGTCGCACGCGTGATGCTGTAGGCACCGGCATCGTGGATGAGGACGCGATCCCTTATGCGCACGTCTGAGGGCAAGCTAGCCTTCAGCGAGAAGACGTCTCCCTCGTAACAGAGGGGGCCACCGATGAACACGTCCGACTCCGGTGCTCCGGAACGGAGGGCCTCGAACCGGTGTGTCTCGGTCGTTCCTGCGGTCGGCAGGAGGTTGAGACCGCCGTCCAATAGCACCCACGTGCCTGCCGAAGTGTGCTTGATGCCAGCCACCGACGTCAGGAGGGATATCGCATCGGACACCAGCACCCTGCCGGGTTCGAACCAGACGTTCAGGTCGTCGAGGCCAGTGTCGGCGAGTTCTTGCCGAACAGCGGCCCACAAGCCCGCGAGGTCGAGGCTCCGGGGTGCTCCATGCCCTGCCGGCGTGGCAACCTGGCTCGGTCCGCTGGCGCTGCCGAGGCGCTGGATCCCGGCCACTCCGAAGCCGCCGCCGAGGTTGAGCCGTTCCAGGTGGGGCCGGAACGGACTCTCGGCCGCCCAGCGCAGGACCGACCGTAGCGCCCTCTCGAGGGCCTCTTGGTTGACGATCTGCGAGCCCAAGTGGACGTGCAGGCCGGTGAGGCGGAGTTGCGGGGTCGCTGCGATGCGGCAACCGATCCGTTCGGCATCGCCATCGGCGATCGGCCAGCCGAACTTCGAGGGCAGCTGCCTGCTGCGCACGGAACCTACAGGCGAGTAGACGTCCTCTGAGGGGAAGATCCTGAGCCCGACATCGAGCACGGTCCTCTGCGCCTGGGCCAGCTGAGCAAGCGCTCCGATCTCATGCTCGGCGTCGATGTTGACGAACGTGCCGGTCTCCACGGCGAGGGTGAGCTCGGGGGGAAGCTTGACGGGGCCATTGAAGGCCAGCGCTGAACCGGCAAAGCCACGACGGAGTGCCTCACGCAGCTCGTAACCGGAGACTACATCCATGCCGAGCCCGTGCTCCCTCACCGCCGCAGTCACCTGGGGCAGGTAGTTGGTCTTGAACGAGTACAAGACCCGAGCGGGCGCCAAGGCCTGTGAGACGCTGACGAGATTGTGGTGCAGGCGATCGAGATCGAGTACGTACAGCGGCGTCCCGTAGGCGTCGGCGAGGGATTCCAGCAGCTCTGTGCCCACCGTACGGTCAGGGGGAGACAACTGCGGTTTGCCCGTCGCCGCTCATCGCCGCCTGCTCGAATTCTTCCCCGTAACGCCGGTGGCTCCACTCGTTGATGGCGATGATGCACAGGTCGCGGTGCCCTGATCCACCGTCTCGGGCAATGATGTCGGTGGCGGTATGCCACATTGCGCCATCGTCGTACACCAGCGCTTGGCTAGGCTGGAGGGTGACCTCGAAGAAGGGGTCGCTGTGCTGACCGGTCTCGAAGAGCCGGTTGATTCCGCCAGTGATATTTTCCCGTGCGAAGACCGCTAACATGCCGAAGTCGTGGCCATCCCGATGGGGGCCTTCCGGGACGGAGACACCGGCGATGTCCGGCGAGCACACCACACGGCACTGGTGGACATTGATCTGCCAGTCCAGCGAGGGGTCCACGCCGAGCGCGTCTACCCCGGTGATCACCTGGGCGTTGAACTCCACCTTCAACGGCTCGAACGGTCGCTGTACCCCGCCGACCAGTGAGTTCACAGCCTTGGGCTGGATGAACGGCCGGTGGGGGAGGAGTTCCATCTGCCAGCCGACGCCTAACTCGAAGTGGAGGCGGTACTGCGAGAACCGTCGCGAGCGCTGCCCACCAGGGGTGAACGGGTCGTGAGGCAGGTCAGAGAACGAGTCCAGCACGGACTGGTCCACTCGGGGAACATCGACGACCTTATAGGTCTTGGCCCCGTGCAGTGTCAACACCCCCAAATTAGGTAGGTCGTCGGTTGGACTGTAACGCCCGCTGAGATTGTGAAAGAACCGGGACAACCCCATCGAGCACCAGATGGCCCTCCTCGCCTGGATCACGAAGGTCGGTCCGCGCCTTTAGCCTTATCGTGTCTACTCGCTGAAGGAGAGACCGCATCACCTCCCTGCCGTGAAGGGAGTCTCTGCCGTGAAGGGAGAGGTCTAGCCGGAGATTACCCGCAGATCGATCATGAAATTATACTAATCCTGTAATACTTTATCACAGTGATATCTTCGTCGACAACTTGGTCTCGGCGGGGACTGTATGCATCAGTCGTTCTTGGATTCGTGGCCTGGTCAGCAGTGTCTTCCTACGAATCCGTTTGGCTGTCTGCGCAGCTCCGGTTCTCTGCCGCGGCACTTGCTGCCACGTTCGCGCTCACGAGTGCCGCCGGAACCATCGGGAGCATCGGGGGCGCCGCAGTGGTCAGCCGACTGGGAGCACAGCGCGCTGTGATCGGCACGTCGAGCGCGCAGGCGCTCACGGCGTGCTGGGTGTTCCGCCCACACGAGGCGCCCGTCAGCGCGGCGTGCGCGCTGATCCTCATCACCGGCCTACAGCCAATCAGGGGCGTGGCTCAACGCCGATCAGTGGCAGCGACGGCGGATGACGGATCCAGGGAGGCTGCCTTTGCCGCCTTCCGAACCGCCATGAATGTCGGCATCGTTGTCGGACCGCTGCTCATCTCGCTCCTCCTGCTTGACGGCTGGTCCTCCGCGCGGGTCGGAGCCATCAGTGTGTTCGCCTGTGCCGCCATCGTCGGCGTCGGCCTGCCGCGCGAGGCGCCGGCGGGTCGTCCCAGGGTCGCCACTCGTCCCGAGACGAGACCCTGGGCCGTCGCCAGGTCACCGCTCCTCGGGTTGCTGATGACTTCAGTTGGGGCGTGGGTGCTCGTCTCAGGAATCGAACTTGTCGTTCCAGCGACTCTGGCCGCGGACCACAAGATCTCGGTCGCGACCTGGGGCACGGCCTACTCGATCGCCGCGGCGTTGGTCGCGGCGACCCAGTTGCCCATAGGGCGGCGGATGATCAGGTTCTCACTCGGGGCCAGGCTGGCGATCGGAACGCTCGCACTCGGCGTGGCGCTCGCGCTGGGGGTGAGCGCACTCCCAGGTCCGGTTGCGCTCATCGCAGCCCTCTCCCTGTTCAGTTCTGGAGAGCTACTCTGGGGGCCTCCGTCCGAGGACTTGACCTTGCGCGTGGCCGCGGATGGGCAAGAGACGACGTACATCGCCGCCGCCAACATGAGTATCTGGATCGGTGAGGCGGTCGCCAGCAGCGCTGGCTTCTTGCTGCTGGCACACTTCGGAGCCGTCGGTACCTCATCTATTTTCGGGCTGATCGCGGTGTGCAGCGCTGCGGGGTACATCGCCCTCGCACGCAGGGATTGACCCGAGCTCAGTGCGGGCGGGCTCCCTCGACCGACTCGACCGCCGCGCTAAACCGAAGTTCCGTGCACCCAGCGCATCAGGAGGTGATTGTCCAGCGATCATGACCTGGTCAGGAGCTCCGGGCATCGGCCGCCCTCACGCCGGAACCCGCGTCCTGCTCCTGGTCCAGGACCTGCATATCCGCGTCGTCAACGCCGGCACAGGCGAACTCCTGCGCGAACTCACCCTCGACCCGACCAGGAACTACCAGCCCACCGGCCGCCCATCTGCCGCAGCTGCCGCCCTTCCGTGAGACGGGCCATTTCGTCCCCTCCCGCCTCAACCCGGCCGACGAGCAACTGGTCGCCGGCCTTGCAACGCGTGCCGTGGAGGCACTTGGAATAACCCGCGGCCTCGCCCACACAAAGATCAAGCTGACCCCAGACGGCCCGCGCATCATCGAGGTCAACGGGCGGCTCGGCGGACACGTCGATGAGCTATACGCTCGTGCGTTCGGCGTTGACATGCTCGCGATCGAACTAGGTGTGGCCACCGGGACAACCGAGGCTGTCCGCCGCAAGCCGGCCGGGCACGTCTACTACCAGTATCAAAACCTAGGCCCTGTCCAGGGTGGTTCCTTCGTCGGCGTAAGCGGAGTAGACGCTGTCCGTGCCCTCCCGGGCGTGACGGGATATCGCGTATTCGTATCTTCTGGGGCACTCATAGCGCGCGGCGTCTCTACCACCGAACTCGACCTGCTCACTGGCTACGCCGATGACCACGACGCGATGCTCATGGGGATCGATAAGGCTCTGAAAGAGTTGACTTTCACAATCGCCGACGACACAGCGCCACGAGTATGGCGGGCCAGCCGCGCAGGACTGCACTGTCACACCTGACCGCTCCCCTGCGTTCCGCCCGCCGCTGCCGCCCCGCTGGCAGGTGTTACCGGGCTGCTCCTAGGCCTTAGCCAGTTGGCGGCTGAGGGGGCGCACCGTAGAAGCGGTGCTCTAGCGGTACGTTACGATCCGCACCGACTCGAAGCCCAGTACGTCCTCGGCGCTGCTTTTCACGGTGAGGCTAGTCACCACGGGTACGACGGTGATGATCAGCGCCTGCGGGTTGCTGGCGAGTGCGGCGCTCACCGCCTCCGTCGCGATCACCGTCTTGGTCGCGGGGGTCAGGTGGTGCGCGGGCCTGGGATCGTAGGTCCGCCGCGGCCGGACGTCGCAGTGGCCTTCGTCGCCGAAGCAGCCGCCGTGCCCGAAGACGTGGAAGGATCCTGCGTACCCGTTGGCGGGCGTCGTGTCGGTGCTGCCGTCCGCGCCGGGATTGTTCAAGAACACGCGCCCCTCGAACGAAGCCCCGGAATGATCCAGGCCAAGGAACTGGATGTCGGCCCTGGTGAAGTCGCGGTCGAGGCCATCCGGGGCAATCGGCGGGGAACTGTAAATGGCGGAAACGATCATAGCTGGCTCCCTGTCTGCGTTCCTTCGGCCTCTGATGGCGTGGCGGCGGCGGTGCCCTGGGCTGCGGCGGCGGTGCCGGGGGCCGTGACCACGGAGGACACGTACTCGTAGCCCAGCGAGTTGATGTCGAGGACCTCCTTGACGGCGTATCCGAAGGGAGTGAGCTGGAGGTCCAGGTAGCTGGGCGGGATGTTGTCCACGCCGTGCTCGACCTGCCAGAGGTACCAGATCCGGTCGATCATGCAGTGGTGCGCCCAGAAGATGGGATCGAAGGCCGCGGTGGGAATATTGCCCATGTCGCCACCCTGAAGGGGATTGTCCGGGTTGATCCCGCCGGCCCATCCGTGGATCTCGTCATGAACGTCCTGGAGCTGCGCCGAGAAATCCTTGTAGTCCGACAGGCCGAGCAGCGTGGTGATGACCGATGGGCCGGGAAGTTCCGAAGGGGGACCGGGAAACCGGAGGGTCCGCCGGGCCGGATCATCGGGCATATTCGGCGTGGGCCCGTTATAAAGCGGATTGGGCTCGCCGTTGATCGTTGGCCGACTGTATGCCTCAGGCACGCCAATTTCATGCGACCGGGCTGAGGTCCAGTCCCACCACGGCGGAATGGCATCGATGTTCTGGTCCCTGACCACGTTCTCCCAGTACACGAGGTACGCCCGGTGCCACGGCAGGAACAAGTCGTATGGGAAGCGATGCTGAGCAGGCCCTTCGATGGCATGATGCCAGCAGTCGTAGTCAGGGAACCCGTGTATGTCCGCCCAGTGGATCCAGCTGCGGTTATCGGCCGCGCTCAGTGCCTGCATCTTGCCGTACGCGTCCCTGAGAGCGGGAATATTGCAATACTCGACACTCGTCCGCAAGACGATGCTGTCCGCCATTACCTTCCCCAATCAGCACCAAGGGTAATGAGTCCCGGACACCATATCAAAACGGGACGCCGACGCTGGGTTATGTACCGGTCCGTTTCAGATCCTGAGCTGATGCGGTCAGATCCGTCGGCAACGAGAACGGGAGGCTCCAGATAGCGTCCAGCCTCGATCAGGTCAGCAGCCTGCTGCATGAGCAGGTGAGACCCACCATCGTGTCTTCCGGATCGCGGAAGGAGCCGACGGCGACTGGGCGTCCTGGTACGCCGAGTGGCGTCACACGCGGCCGCCGGTAACCCAGGCGGCAGATCGGGCGCGCCGGTCGGCACGCCACCGACTGCCCGGTGCGGCGTCAGAGGACACCGCAGAATAGTCAATCTGCGCGTTTCAAATCACGTCACCCAGCCAATGCTAGACCGCGCCGAGTCGGCGATTTGGCCGCTTCGGCGTCCAAAGCTCGACATAGCTTTCTGTGATCGGCCTGCTCCTGGGCCACGCGCGCATCCCCGCAGTTAGGCGCGCCCAGGTGCCGCGAGTCAAGCAAACCGACGGACTTTGCTGATCTGGGAGTTCTGCGCGTCCGACCCGCTTCTGGATGTGCCTATGGTCAGGCGCTGCGCTTCGTGAGTTGCCACAGGTAAGTGCGGCCATTTTCGTCACCTGCAGCCAAGGCACCGCTCGGCCCGAATGCTATCGAGTTCACAATTTCGCCACCGGGGTCGGTGAGGGTGGCGGTCATATTCTGGGTCGCGGTGTCCCACAGGTAGGTGCTGCCACTGTAGTCGGCGGCGGCCAGGATGCCGCCCGGCCCGAATGCCAGCGAGGACACGGCTTCGTTGCCGGGGGCGGTGAGGGTGGCGGTCATCTTCTGGGTCGCGATGTCCCACAGGTCGATAGTTCCGCTGTCGCCGGCGGCAGCCAGGATGCCGCCCGGCCCGAATGCCACCGAGGACATGCCGTCGTAACTGCTGGGGGCGTTGAGGGTGGCGGTGAGCGTCCTGGTCGTGGTATCCCAGAGGTAGACGTTGCCGTTGCCGTCAGAGGCGGCCAGGATGCCGCCCGGCCCGAATGCTACCGAGACCAGATCGTCGGGGGCGGCTTGAGTGAGGGCGGCGGTAATGGTCTTCGTCGTGGTATCCCACAAGTAGATGCTGCCGGTTGTACTGCCGACGGCTAGGGTGCCGTCTGGCCCGAACGCTACCGAGTTGGGGCCAGGCGACTGGACCCAAACCGAGTACGCGGTTCCGCCGCCGGGGGTAGTGAGGGCGGCGGTGACCTTCCTGGTCGCGGTATCCCACAGGTAGACGCTGCCGTTGCCGTCGGCGGCGGCCAGGATGCCGCCCGGCCCGAATGCCACCGAGTACACACCCTCGGTGCCAGGGTCGGTGAGGGTGGCGGTGACCTTCTGGGTCGCGGTGTCCCACAGGTAAATGCTGTTGAACTGGCTGGCGGCGGCAAGAGTGCCGCCCGGCCCGAATGCCACCGAGGCCACGCTTGTGCCTCCGGGGTCAGTGAGCGTGGCAGCGAGGTTGTCCGGGCGCGGCCGGGGCAGCGGCGACGTCACGGCCGGTGTCCTGGCCGCCGGGATCTTCGCTGCTGTGCGGCTTGGCGCGCGCGCTGCGCCCGGCAAGGTGAGCGCCAAAGGGACAGCTACTGCGATTGCGAGGATCGCGGTCATGGAGGCGGCAAGCCAGAGCAGTCGCGGGCGGGTTCTGCGAGCCGGCAGGGGCTGCTGTGGGGATGGAACCCTTTCCGGAGCGGGGACTACAGGGGCCTGGCCAGTGATGGTTGCCCTGTCCGTCGCGGACCTGGAAGGCTCTGCCGTGTCTGCCGCGGGCGCCGGTACTGTGGCCGGATGATCTGCCACAGACATGGCAGGCGGTGTCAGGACAGCGGGCTGTGCGGCCGAGGCCGGCCCGGCGCTGCGGGCGGTGAAGTCCAGCGCTGCGGCCTGCGCATCGGGACGGCGGCCGGGGTCCTTGTCCAGCAGCGCACGAAGCACCCCGGTGAGCGGGCCGGCATGCGGCGGCACCGGGAGGTCTTTGGTGAGAATCGCGGCGATGACCGCGGTGAGGGTAGGGGCATCGAACGGCGGAGCGCCTTCGACAGCCGCATAGAGGGTGGCGCCGAGGGCCCACATGTCCGCTGGCGGGCCGACAGCCGCTCCTTCGAGTTGCTCTGGGGCCATGTAATGCGTCGTGCCGATCACCGTGCCGGTGCTGGTCAGCTTCGTCGCGCTGTCCGCGACGTGCGCGATGCCGAAGTCAGTGACGATCGCACGCCTCGCGGACAGCAGGATGTTGTCGGGCTTGAGGTCACGGTGCACGATCCCTGCAGCATGAGCGTGCGCGAGAGCGTCCGCGACCTGCTGCCCGATCTGCGTCACCCGCTGCCAGGGCAGTGCCCCGTGCCGGGCGATCTCCGCGCCGAGCGAGGGGCCGGAGACGAATTGCATGACGATCCACGGCGCCCCGTCGTGCTCGACCACGTCATGGATCGTGATCACGCCGGGATGATCCAGCCGGGCCACCGCCCGCGCCTCCCGCATCGTTCGCGCCACCAGATGGGCACGCTCAGCGGCTGGGAGTTGCTGGGCCAGCAGCACCTCCTTCACGGCCACATCACGGTCAAGCAGCTGATCCCGGCCGCGCCACACCCGGCCCATTCCGCCCTCACCAGCCGGTTCCAGCAGCAGATAACGCCCGCCAACCAGTAATCCCGCCCCGCCCGCCATACCGGGATAGTAAGCCAGGAGTAACCCATTACGGATAACGCCTCGGTCACCGGGACATCACTCCGGCACATTCGCCACAGTCACGAGACGACACCCGAGCCCTCAGCCCTCGGCAGCGCCGCAGTCGACCCCTGCCGTACACCTTCCTGCGGGCCCGCACATGACTGCGGGAGCTGACCCGGGACCTGTCGCTGAACGTGGCGCAGTCAAGTTCTGATCCGGAGCGAGGTCGACCTCGATGCCCAGCGTCGCTATCGGCGGGAGCCGGCCCGAAGCTGACTGACGCGTCGTATCATCATCGTGCCCGGTGCCGATTGAGCCTTCCGCTCTCGGCCCTCAAGTGGCCTGGTCATGATCACCCGCCCTGCCAGGCTTGCCTGCTGCCACGCGGGCTGCCTTGCTCCCCCGCCGCACGGCCCGCACGAGAGGACCTGCCATGCCGTCATACATTCTCACCGGCGCGCCCGGGGCCGGGAAGACAGCCGTGCTGCGGCTACTGGAAACCAGCGGGTACGCGGTCGTCGAGGAGGCCGCTACCGACGTCATTGCCCTGGGCAACGCCCTCGGGCGTGAGGAGCCGTGGCTCGACCACGATTTCATCGACAAGGTCATCACCCTGCAGCGGCAACGCCAGGACGCCGTGGCGGCAACCCCGGACACCACGGTGTTCTTCGACCGCTCGCCGGCATGCACCCTGGCCTTGAGCCGCTACCTCGGCCGCACCACGTCGCACCTGCTTGCGGGAGAGATCAGCCGGATGCTCGCGGACAGCACGTACGAGGCGACAGCCTTCTTCATCCGCAACCAGGGCTTCGTCAACCCGACCGCCGCCCGGCGGATCAGCTTCGAGGACTCGCTCATCTTCGAGCAGCTCCACGAGCAGGCATACCGCGAGCTTGGGTTCAAGCTTGTCGAAGTGCCGGCAGGCCCCCTCGCCGATCGCACCGCCCTGATCCTGCAAATAGCCGGCGATCCGGTCGTCCGGCGGGGCGTTCCGCCGACTACGCTCAGCGAGAAGGCTGGTCTGTGGCGCACGAGCGAATAGCCGCCGTTCGGGGCGGCGGGTGGTGCCTCGGCGATCGCATGCCGAGGCGCGCCGATCAGGTCGTTCGTGTAGCCTGCCCCGCTCGGTCATGCCGATGAGCGCACCATCTGAAGGTGCTCGATCGGCGCCAGTTATATCGGTACGGTGACAACGTGGTGGACAGCGGGGCGTTGGCTCGGGTGCTGGATGCGGATGGCAGGCCGGTCGGTACGGCGTTCCAGGTCAGCCGAGATCTCGTAGTGACTGCTGCTCATCTTGTCTCGGAAGCGACCGGCAATGACATAGTGGTAGTGGAGTCAATTAAGGACAATCAGCATCGCCAAGCTTATGTCGTGGATGTTGACCAAAGATTCGACACCGCGGTCCTCAAGCTCGATCAGCCTCTGTCGGCGAGTCTCGCCTTGGCTGCCGCGGATGAGATTCCGGCCAATGAAGACGTCACAATCGGCGGTGTTAGTGGGGGAATTGTCCGATGGACCGGTGGCACAGTGGTCGACGATGTCGCTTTCGGTCGGATACGAGTCCCTGCCCACGGCGTGGCGGAAGGCATTAGTGGCGCTCCGGTGATGGACCGTGACGGGCGCGTTGTCGGATTGGTCGTTGGCGCTTCTCGGGCCGACGCCGAATTGCTTCATGTGGCACGCGCTCGCGACATCATGATTCCTGTGCTCGAACAGATTGACGCCGAGAATCGGGCATCGGGCCGCGTCGACCCGGCTTCGCTAACTACGGCCAACGACCTCGCGCACGCCTATCGAAGTGCTGGTCGGCTGACTGAGGCCACAGACTTGTTCGCAGAAACGCTCCGCCGCAGACGTGACTTGCTCGGACCGGAGCACCCGGACACCCTCGTCTCCCAGAACGACCTCGCGTATTGCTACGAGCTGACGGGGCGCTTGGCAGAAGCATCCGCCCTATACAAGGCGACGTTGGATGCCCGGCGGAGTGTGGTCGGCGAAGACGATCCTGATACCTTGACCACGGCTACCAATCTTGCATACACATACCGATCACTCGGTCGGCTGAGCGAGGCTGTTGATCTGTTCCAGGAAGTCCACGACCGGTCCTTGCGTTTGTTGGGTGCGGACCATCCGAATACTCTTGCCGCAACGGGAAACCTCGCCAGTGGGTACGTTTCGGTAGGTCGTGTCAACGAGGCAGTCAGGCTGCTGGAACAGAACCTCGCCGCCCGGGAACGGCTGCTAGGGCTAGAGCATCCAGCCACGCTGACAGCCCGGAACAATCTAGCGGTCGCATACATGCGAGCCGACTACTTCGCCGACGCAATCAGACACTTTCGCGTCGCCCTGGATGTAGCGGATCGAACTGTCGGTAGCAAAGACCGCAGTACACTGACCACGCGGACGAATCTCGCGCGTTGCTATGTCGCTGCAGGCCGGATTGACGATGCCGTTCCGTTGCTGAGCGAAGCACTGGCGGACGCCGAAGCAGCGCTCGGCTCAGATGATCCAGACACCGTCGAGATCCGGCAGGTCTTGGCGGATCTTACCGGCGATGGCGCATTGACGTGACGGAGCCGGGCGGAATTTCTATTACGAGCGCCTACGCCAGCAGGTATCTGGAAGAGCGGCTGGAACGCCTTGAGACGACGCCGAGCATCGAGACGGTGGAGCTAAAGGAGGCCCGGCGGAAGATTCGCGCACTCCAGCGTGAGTTGAAGCAGGTGAAGGACGACCTTCAGAAGCTCCGCGATGAATTGTCGGCAGCCCAGAGTGTCGTGGCCGACGCTCGTGTCGGCGAACAGAAGGCCCGCACGGAGGCGGAGGCTACGATCGGCGACAGCAAAGCGACGATAAGTCGGCTGGAAGCCATGACTGAATCGTTGGGCGAGCGCGTCAGCGACCTTCAACGCCTATCGTTGAGAGCCATCGTCACGGCATGGGTAGGTACGGTCCTAGTCGCCTTCGGCGTCAACATATTGACCGACGGCTCCCGTAGTGGGCTTGGCATCGCGCTCATCTTGGCCGGCGCTGCGTTGGAGGCCCTCGCCTATTACATCGGTACGGCCAGTCGGTCAAGGCGGTCGCGGGGATAGATCTCGCGTCCGTTTCTATGCGAGATGCTACACACTGGCCAGAAAGGTCGAAATTGTGCATGAAGTTTGACTGGCACGGCGAGCGCCAGCATCCCTGCTGACACCGGCGCTTACTGGTGTGGCCAAGTCATCCTCATATGCCGCATACGGTGCCACGTCGAGCGTTTACGCAGCCGCCTCGCGGTCGTGCGTAGCGCCGGACAAGGAGTCGTCCGGCCGATCGACGGTGGCCCCTGCAGCCGGGCCCGCACGGCCCGGTCCACGGGTCAACCTCGCAGTGCGTCGACCCCGGCATCACGCTCACCGCTGCGGGATACTGGCGCCGTTGGTACCTGGTCGCTGTCCAAGGAGTCACCGCGTGGCCGACCCTGACCGGCGAGGCACCTTGCTGGTGTCCTACGAGAACGCCGCGGCGATCGTGTCGGGAATCGGCGCTGAACAGCTCGGCCACCCGACGCCATGCCGCAACTACGACGTGGCCGGACTGGTCGATCAC
>JASHUI010000142.1:0-9630 GCA_030040095.1 Streptosporangiaceae bacterium
GATAGCGGCGATCCCGAACGCGCAGACAGTGTGAGAGTCACCGCTGCCCAGCTCCGCGAGTGAAGAGCCCATCGTATATTTATGCATCCGGGCCCTTCGACCGAGCATCCTCATTTGCATGATATGCGGGTAGTTGCGGTTCCGTTTATGCGCGCCACCCCCGCTGCTGGAATTTCGGACGAGGGCGGTCTGCCAGGACTCCTGCGGGTATCGCACGAGGATCTGTGCCGTCCCCGGCCAGTTGTACCCGCCGATGCGATCACTGCCAGCCTTCGACAGGCTGCCAGATCGCCTGCGCGGTATCGGGGAGGCTAGCGGGAGGTCTGGGACGTCAGGGGGCCTGGCGGGTGAGCAAACCCCGTCGTGTTAGCGTGAAACGGCCGGACGGAAACACAGCGTGGCCCTGTGATGTCGGCGACGTGGCTACCTCGAGCTGACCTTCGGCCCGGGCACATCATGACACCCGCACTCCTAGGCACGGCAGCTCGATACTGATCGCGCTGCGGCCGCTGCGCGGCAGGCACGGCGGGCCCTCAGGAACCCTGCCGACATCCCAGCGGCATGACCACGACATCCGCGAACCCGTCGGTGCAGAGAGGAAACGGTCAGACATGCCGTACACGCGGCGGATATCGGCGGCCGACGCCGTCGACGCCGGCTACCCGGGTTATCGGGTTGTCATGGCGGCGAGCCCCGAGAGCACGACCGTGCTGGCCGGCTTTCTCGCCGACGGCGGGCACCCGCCGCTGCACACCCACGACGTTGACCTGTTCTTCGTGGTCCTCGAAGGCAGCGCGACGGTCCGGCTCGGACACGACAATCACCAGGCCAGGGCCGGCGAGGTGATCTACATTCCCGCCGGGCTCCCGCACGGCAGCGACAACCACAGCGGCCGACCCGAGCGCCATCTGGAGATCCTGATACCAGGCGTGCGCCCCGGGAGCCCCTTTCTGACGCCGGTCGGATCTGCCGACGATATCCCGCTGCCGGCGGCCGCGCCGCACGTGGCAAGCACCTCGGGCCCGGCAACCGAGGTGACCGGCCACCAAACACGACGGGTGCTCACCGGCAAGTCGACGGGCGCCTGCGCTGCCCGGGTAACGGCGGTGGAGCGGACCGGACCCGAGGACCCGGCCACGCCCGCGAGCCAGGACCACGACCGCCTCGTCGTCGTCACAGAAGGCGAGCTAACTCGGCCGGATCCAAATGCCGACAGCCAAACAAGAGCGCGGCCTGCCCATCGCACGCTGCACACTCGACTCAAACCCTCGCCGCCGAGTGGCCGCCGATCCCGCGAGCGACGGACTCATGATGGCGCTTCGCACGCCGAGTGCGCGGCCCGACGGGCCGGTTCAACCGCTTCCGCCGCGGGGTGCTCGAGACGGAAGCTCCCAATGAGGGGTCAAAGAGTCGAGGAGCGCGGCGAGGCTGCCCAGCGAGAGAACAACGATCCGGAACCAGCAGGCACACAGGGCAAGCGTTCGCGCCGCTAGCGCCCTGGATGCGCTTCGCCCGTCGGAACAACTGGGTTCAGCTCGTCAAATTCGGGGCCGTGGGCGCGTCGGGCTGCATCGTGAACCTGGCCGCGTACGCGCTGCTGCTCAACGAGGCGGGTCTTCAATACGCTGCCGCGGCGACCGGGTCGTTCCTGGCTCGAGCGCGTGCCCTATACTCCAGCCGGTGGACGGTCAGGTCTTTCCTTCCGACGTGCTTCGGGCGGCAGAGCAGGTGAACGCTGTGCTCCGGGAGAAGGTCGATGACGATTGGGCGCGTCGGGCTGGTTCGCTTGAGTGGGACATCCGGTCGACGGTCGAGCACATCGCCTCGGGTGTCGCGAAGTACTCGCTCTACCTCTCGTCCCGTGTCAGCCGCTTCGTCGCTCTGCGCTCCGCCGCTTTCGCCGAAGCGACCAACGACGACCTGCTGTGGGCCCTCCACAGCGTCTCGCTCAGCCTCGCCGAGACGGCGGCTGGGGCGCCACCGGGAGCGCGCGGTTTCCACGTCGACGGCATGGCGGATGCTGAAGGCTTCCTCGGCATGGGGTGTACAGAGATCCTCGTGCACGGAGCAGACGCGGCAGCTGGCCTTGGGGTGGAGTTCGAGCCCGACGAGGACCTGTGTCGCAGGGTGGCGACTCGCCTCTTCCCGTGGGCTCCCGGAGACACGGGAGGGTGGGAGACGCTGCTCTGGGCGACGGGCCGAGCCACCCTCTCCGGTCAACCACACCTGGGCGACTCCTGGATGTGGTACCCCGCTCCGCTCGCGGAGTGGGACGGTTCGATCCCGGAAGACGTCGATGCGCGAGCGTGGTCTTTCGACCCGAGCACCGGCAGGTGGCAAGCTCTGGCGTCGCCTGCAGGTAAGGCCTGAGAAGGCCGGCCGATCTCGCGATCAGGAATAGGCGGCTGCCTGCAGGCGGAACAGCCGGGCGTACGTTCCATCGCGGGTGACCAGCTCGTCGTGAGAGCCTGCCTCAGTGACCCGGCCGTCCTCCAGCACGAGGATGAGGTCGGCCATCCGGACCGTCGAGAAGCGGTGGGAGACAACGACCGTGATGGATCCGGCCTCGGCGGCGGCTCGACGTCCCGAGCGGGTGAAGCGCTCGAAGAGCGCCCGCTCCGACTCGGCGTCGAGCGATGCCGTCGGCTCGTCGAACACTTGAAGCAGTGGTGCAGGACGCATCATCGCGCGGGCGAGTGCCAGCTTCTGCCATTGCCCGCCGGAGAGGTCTACCCCACCGTCAAAGCTCTTGCCCAGCTGGGTGCCGAGACCAGCCGGGAGGCTCTGCGCCACATCCCTCGCGTCGGATCGTTCCAGGGCAGCCGTTACGCGCGGGATGCTCGACAGATGAGGCAGATCGCCGAGGCCGACAACCTGCCCCGCCGCGACTTCGTACCGCATGTAATCCTGGAAGCCACCGGAGACCTGCGTCCGCCATTCTTCGACCGGGATCCTTCGCAGGTCGGTGCTATCGACGAGGATGCGCCCGCTCGACGGCTCGTACAGGCGCAGCAGCAACTTCACGAGCGTTGTCTTCCCGGCCCCGTTGTCCCCGACGACGGCAACGATGCTTCCGGACGGCAAGTGGACGCTCACGTCCTTGAGCACGAGGCGGTCCGTCCTCGGGTAGCCGAAGCTCAGATGCTCCAGCGTGATGCCGCTGGCGAGACGGCCTGGCGGACCCGCCTGCTCAGCGGGCGTCATCGCCCGGTGCCGCTCGAGCGCGTAGTCCTCGAACCACACCATCCGCCGCCCGTTCCGTAGGCTTTGCATAAGCCATTGGACGGAACTCACGGCTGCCTCGACCTGTTCGTTGACCCGTGCCCCCAGGGCCAACGCGAGCACGAGTTGCCCAAGGCTTGCCTGGTGCTCGACGATGCGCACTGCTACCAGCCCGATCGCCAACCCGTACGCGGCGATGAACGCCGTCCATCCGAGCGCGGTCCACGCGAGCGTCAGGAGGTTGGCACGCGTCGTCAGGGCTCGTACTTCCGCCGTCCGTGCTTGGTAGCGACGCTTCACCTCGGAGCCCAGCCCGAACACGCGCAGTTCTTTCCCCACGCTCGCGCTGGTGGCGAGCGCGAAGGCGAAATCACGCACGCGGGTGGGCTCGGCTGTCGCGTTAGCGGCGCGCTGGCTGGCCTTCGTGGCCCGAGCGCCCGTGAAAAGCGCCGGGATCCCGAAGAGCGGCAGCAGCGCGAGCAGGGGATCGATCGTGATGAGGAGCGCAATCGTCGTGACGATCGACGCAAGCATGCCGAGGTTGATCGACAGCGTCTCGATCATCCGCGAGAACACCTCGCGCTCCGTCTGCAGGAGATGCAGCTCGTCCGCGTAGTCCGGCCGCTCTAGGTGATCGACATCCGGAGGGGATGTGGTGAGTTCCACCACCCGCCTGTCCGTCTCGAGCACCACAGCTTCCCGCAGCCGCATACCCGCCATGAAGCCCTGCCAGTCACCGAGGAGGCCCAGCAGGTGCAGGAGGACGATGAGCGCGACAGCACGCAGAGCCGCGCTGGCGTCATGCTTCACAGCGGCGTTCACGAGCCACTCCAGACCCACGGGCTCGAGTCCGAACGCCACAGTCTTCCCGATCGCCGCCGTCAGTCGGATGAGGGTGCGCCACCGGTCCGCACGCCATGCGATCCGCAATGACAGACCGAGGGCTCTTCGAGCCGGCACCTTCGCATACGGACGGTCGTCAGTCATCGACGGTCGCTTGCTCGTACACGTCCGGCGAGCTCGGCTCCCCGTACCTGCTTGCCTGGGCCTCGAACATCTGAGCGTACGCCCCGCCCCTGCGGACGAGTTCTTCGTGTGTGCCTTGCTCGGTCACCGCTCCGCCGTCCAGGACCACTATCTTGTCGGCACGGCGAACCGTCGAGAAGCGATGCGAGATGACGATCGTGGTGACGCCACGTGTCAGCTCAAGGAATCGGTCGTACAGTTCGGCTTCACCCGACACGTCCAGGCTCGCCGTGGGCTCGTCGAGAACGAGCACTCCTGCACCCGCCTCTGTGGCGAAGAGCGCTCTCGCAAGTGCGATGCGCTGCCACTGCCCGCCGGACAACTCGGTGCCCGATCGATACTGACGGCCCAGCCTGGTCTCCCACCCGTCCGGCAGCTCCGAGGCCACCCCCGCCAAGCCGGCGGCGGTGGCAGCGCGCTCGAGCGCCCCCCGGTTCCCGAGTTCCTCGATCGCCCCGAACGCGATGTTGTCCGCGAAGCTGAACGCCTCGAAGTGAACGAAGTCCTGGAATATGGCGGCGACACGCCGCTGCCAGCCCCTTGGATCCAACTCGCGAAGGTCGAGACCGTCCACCGTGATCCGGCCCGCTATTGGGTCGTAGAGGCGCGCGAGCAGCTTGACGATCGTTGTCTTGCCTGCCCCGTTGACACCGACGATCGCCAAGCTGCGACCGGCCGGAATGGTGAGGCTAAAGTCCTGGAGGACGGGCGGGCGACCGGGATAACCGAAGGTCACACCCTCGAAGCGTATCTCTGCCTGCGGAAGTCCCTTCGCTTCCAGCCCGCCTTGTTGGCTACCGGCGCGACCGAGCATGTCCGCTTCGAAGGCGGCAGCGGCCTTGATCGCCTGGAGGCCCCATGCCATGCGCAGGTCCTCGTTTCCCATGTCGGTCAGCACGATGGTCCCGATCACCGCTCCCGCCACCGTCGTGAGCCGACCGACACTCACCTGTCCGTGCGCCGCGGCGAGGCCGAGGGTGAGAAGGGCCACGCCGACGGCGGCGGCGTCGAACACGGACGGCAACGTCTGGATCAGGACCTCCCTCCGCCTGCGTGCCCAGAGGCCGTGCAGCGCATCGAGGAACAGGGCCGTGAACTGCGACGCTATCCAGCCGCTGAGCCCGAAAGTGCGGATCTCCTTCCCTGCTTCGGGACTGAAGCCGAGGGACCGCATGTACGCGGCCCGCCGGAATCGTTCTCCTCGCGCCACGAAGCGCTCGGTGAACGCACTCAGACCCCTCCGGTACAGCTGATAGGTCACCAGCAGTTCCGCCGCCAGCAGCGCAGCCACCCACAGGCGGAAGGACGCCACGACGGCGAGGAGCAGCCACCCCTGGAGCCGACGCTCCCAGATCGTGAGCAGGGCCTCGGCCGCACCGCCTGGCGGTACCTTCGCCGTCCCGCCGCCGCGGGCACGATCCAGAAGATCTTGAACGGCCGGTTCCTCCAGATGCGCGACGCCCACCGGCGCCGTGCTCGCATCCACGACGCGACCGTGGATCGCCGCCGTGACACGCTGCGAGACCTCTGAGCCGACGACGACCCCCAGTGGCGTGGCGAGTTGCTGCGCCAGGAACGCGCCCACAACCGCCGCGACCATGAACTCCAGGTGATGGCCCGCACCGGAGTTCAGGCCGGAGCGCACCGCTGCGGGCACGGCGCCGATGAGCGCGCCGGACAGAATGGTGATGATCGACGGCAGCGCCGCAGTCACAGCGACGGTTGCGAGTGCGGCGGCCATGACCGGCGAACCGGCGTCCGTCAGCGTCCGGGCCACAGCAAGGCGTTGCCGGCGGAGATCCGGGGCGATCACAGCGCCGACGGCGGACGTCACCAAGCTGCCCAGCGACGACAGGTGTGCCCTCTTCGAGCGGACGTTCAACAGTCATCGCTCCCGGACGTAAAGAGGTGCTCGTTCCATGCCGTGATCAGTCGGGCCTATTCGTAGGCGGCGAGGCGAACCACCTTGGGCTCGACGGGCGACCATGGCCGCTCGAAGCTGGGAAGCTCCTGGTCTGCCGGGACCGCGAGTTTCATGGCGGAGCTGCCGGGCTCCGCGAACACCTCGTACTCGACCCGGTAGTACAGTCGCCCGCTTCCCCGGAACCGCATCGCCACGCCAGGGTCGACACGCAACGACAGGCGCGAATCCCTGGGCAGCTCGACGACCGTTCTCTCGCCGAACGACCGCGACTCACGACACCTGTCGATGAGTTCCACCTCGGCGCTCGGTCCGTCGTACAGCAGGCTTGTCAAGGTGATGCCGAGCCGGGGATAGATGTTGAAGAAGCGGGGCCATTCCGCGGACAAGTCGAGGACCATAGTGTCGGCGAGTCCGGACGTTGTGTTGGCGGCAATCGAGTATGACTCGTCCCGAATCGCCTGATGGGCACCCACGAATGACCGAGCCGTGGCGAGATCGATGTCCGACGCGTTCTCGAGATGCGGCTGATCGAGCAGCTTGTCGATGAACACCTTCTGGTCCGACCCGTCGACGTTCAGCGACAGCAACAGCCCGGATTCTGTGATACCTCCCTCCCAGCTCTTCGACACCGCTGCACCGATGAGGAACTGCGCGTCCACGGGGAGCGGAACCGTGTTGGGGACCAGTCTCGGGCACTGCCGGACCATCTCGGCAACCGGATAGGTCAAGTTGTCGTGGAGCGCGTTCCACGGGGTGTCCGCACTGGCTGGGCCATAGATCGAGTAGTCGTTCCTCGTCGTGACATTCTCGAGGCGCTCGAACCAGTGGGCGTAGCCGGGAGGGATCGACAAGCAGAGGCTTCCGTCCGTCGGCACCTCAATCACGAACTTCCGCCCGAACTCCGGCGATCCTTCCCGGCAGTCGTACAGATGCACGAGGACGGGTCCCGGCGCTTGCTGAGCGAAGAAGCTCAGCTTGTCGTGCTGCCCCATGTGGAGGGCATACACGTCGTACGCGAAGTGATCGCTGTGGATGACGTAGTGGTAAGGGACGTCGTTGCGCGACGTCAAGATCTTCGCACTGCCCGGTGTGCCCGACGCCGAGTCATAGCCGACGATTCTGTTTCGTATCAGACTGGGCAACGGGTATCGAGCTTGGACTGGTGATGTCATCCTGCCGCATCTTTCCTGCCAGGAGCGAAGGGAGTGCGGTGCATCACGATCGTTGCACCACACTCCCTTCGGACAGATGTCGCCGACGTCAGAGAACCGTGACGGACACGCCCTCGGGCAGCCGCGCGGCGATCTCTTCGACGCTCCCGAAGCTGCTTGACGTCAGCTCGGCCTGCTCGTAAGCGTCGAGCGCGACCATCTGGATCTTTCCTAGGATCGTCGCGAACCGCTCCGGGTCCTTGAAGTACGGGTCGAGCGCCGCGCCGAGTGCGCTCAGCGCTTCCCGGGATTCCGGATCGGTGGTCTCCGACAGGATCGTGGCGAGTTCGGCCTTCCAGCCGGCCGTGGTCTCTTCGGTGATGGCTGACATGTGGTCTCCTCGTCGTTCATAGGTACTTCATTCACAGGTACTTCTGTGCCGCGGCCTCTGCCCGCGCCAGAGCGTTCAGAGCCGCCCCCGGGACGTACACCACCTCCGTGACCTGTTGGGGCCGAACGTCGTCGACCTCGTGGACCTGCATATCTCGCCCAGGCACAATGTCCGATCCGGCCGCCGCCTTCAGCAGCCGCATCTCGCTGCGGTACCAGTTCCGACCCTCGGCACGCAGGCGGTACTTCGTGCCGGGTGGGATGCGGAACGAGATGCGAGGGTCGTCCATAGGGGTCGTGTGCACCGTGTTCGCCTCGTCGCCCACGGAGAGCCACGACAGGCCGGTGCCACCGATCCACGTCAGGACGCGTTCGGAGAGTCGATGCGACACGAACGTCTCGGGCTCCGTGCCGTCGCCGATCAGCTCGATGACGTCCGATGTGCAGCTATCGGTCGACGGCACGATCGTGTAGCTTCTCGGGCCAGTAAGGGAGTAGTTCGTGAGCGCGGCAACTGCCGGGAATCCCGCCAGCTCGTCGAGCGACGGCAGGCCCGACCAGTCGGGTGTCACCTTCACATACCTCATCTCGCCGCCCACGTTCACCTGGTACCGAGCGCTATAGGCAGCGTGGTTGGCGCCGTTGGCGACCTGGGACATCTTCGAGATAAGGAGGTGGGCCGCCACCGGGAGCTTCTGCTTGTTGACCTGGACGACGGGCGCCGTCACGGCATCTCGCGGGAAGGAGATCAGGTCGTTGTCCGGATCCCAGTCGGGGTTGCTGTCCGCGTACCACACTGGTTCGTCGCGGGTGACGACGCAGGCCAGCCCGTCGAGGGTGTGCGCCACGCCCGCCGGGACCACGAGGACGCGGCCTGACGAAGCGCAGAAGCTGATCGCTATCTCGGTTCCCAGCGTCGGCGAGCCCGCACGGCAGTCGATCAGGTGCGCAACGATCGACTGGCCGTCACCGAAGAACGTCAGGCGGTCGTCCTGCCCGACGTGGATGCCGTAGGTCCCGTAGGCAAAGTCCCGCTGATGCGTGACGAAGTCCGTGATCGCCGGGCCCTCGGAAGGCCGGACGACGCGAGCGGCTCCATAGCCGCTGTGCCGGTCGAGGTCGACCCAGTGCGTTGGGACGAAGCACACACCGGTGATGGGGAAGGACTCGCGCCTCTCGTCGTCATCGACCACGTGGGAGACGGAAGGACGCCGCGACATGGTGCGCTCGTCCGCATGCGGGAGGTTGTTCTCGAGGGCTGTCTCTGCGGATGTCATCGGCCCGAACGGCCGTTCCGATCGGCCCCCGTGCCGTCGTCAGAAGCCACACCGCCGACGAACCCGGCGTTTCTCAAGCCTAACTCTGCGCCACCATATTGTGCGACGCAGCACCCGTGAATCGCCATATCGCCGGATATTACTTAATTTGTCAAAGGGCTGTCAACCTTGATAACGCTCGTGGTGCTGACCTGGCCGCGGTGTGCCGGGCGGGCGCGCACGGCGGGTCAGGGCGGCGGAGGGGGTGTCAGGCCAGGCCGCCGGGCGGCGCCGGCGGGTCCGCAACCCTACGCCTTGCGCGGCCGGCGCTGACCGCTTGCTTGCCCGGAACCTGTCCGCTATATGTCCGTGATCGTTGGACTCGTTGAACGTGTGACCTAAGGCTGGGACGGTCTGTCGATCGACTCGAACGTGTGGTCTATTTCTAGTTTGCCGGATCTTCTCACAGCTAAGGACGACCTAAGCGAACACAAGGCCGACAAGTGAATACGGCCGGACGGCGAGTGAGAACCCAGCGTACGTCCAGTCGCCCTGCTAGAGCGAGCGGTTTGCAGACCGCTCGCTCCGCCCGCCAGTTCCGCCGGAGACAAGGTTTCTAATCACCGCACTGACGTGCTGGTACTACGGGTAGTCACTGGTG